>NZ_WSPG01000001.1:0-290711 GCF_022819185.1 Morganella sp. HSTU-ASny43 | reverse complement strand
GTGTAAATACATACTATTACGCTATAATAAAAAGGTAATGAAATTTCCATAAAATAATGTCGCTTATTCCTTATGCCGGTTATTCCCAAACCGGCTTTTTTTGCATCTGAAATAAGAAACTGATTCAGTTCAACCGAACTGACCTGCGCTACCAGAGTCTCTCAGCAAGTATCCAGTTATTCGGAATAACCAAACATACGGCCCTCGGAAACTTCGGAAAACCTAACATGAAAGCCATTCTTACAAGTTGGAAAAATAAAAAAGCCTCACCGAAGTGAGGCTTACACCGTAGTTATACCTTTAATCCACAAAATACTATTAACAACGGTGCATTATATATTATGTTAGGACTGTAATTTTCAGGCCTTGTAAAACCCGCCAATATTGGCGGGTTTGGAACAAAAAATCAGAAACTAAGCCTTTATATCTTTATTTTCAATAGCTATCAACTGTGGTTTTTCTTCTTCCGGAATTTCATACTCTATATCCAATGTCAGCAATCCGCAGGATAATTCTGCATTCCGAATTTTGACATTCTTACCAAGGTTAAATTCTAATGAAAACTGGCTTTTTAATATCCCTTGGTGTACCCATTTCTCTGATTCATTAACTACTTCTGCAGGTTGTTTACCCTGAATACTAAGTTTGCCACCTTTCAATGATACCTCAAGATCATCTTCTCTGTATCCGGGAACACTAACCGTCAGTTGATAGTGCGCATCATTTAATTGCTTCAGGTTATATGGATGTTCTGAGGTTATTGGCCTGTTGCCCGTAAGTTGACTGAATAAACGGTCCATCTGGTCAAAGCGATTTGACAGCAAACTATCAGATAATGCCGGAAATAATGAAAAAGAACTAATGTTCTGCATAATTCCTCCTTCAGTATTTCAATTTATTCTTTTTAAATACACATCATGGTATAACTTACCCTGATGCGTTATTTATATAGGGATGAGATCTTGACTTTCAATGACTCATTTACATTTCTTTACAAAAATCACTTCGTGACCAGCAACCAACCTCAGATTTTACAGCATAAAAATAGTTAAAAAGGCATTTGAATTTATAGGGTAATAGACAATCTACTAAAGATGCCCCCTGTTACTCAATAATTTACCTCCGATAATCAATAATGTCCTATACTTTATAGTGAAAAGCAAACCGGAGAGAAAAGTATGTATAAGAATATTCTGGTACCGATTGACACTTCTAATAAAGCACTGGTTAACCATGTCATCCCTCACATCGAATCTCTTTCAAAGTTTGATGACCCGCACATACATTTTTTAGTCGTTATACCAAGCTACAAAATGTTTATCGGCCTTTCATACGGCATAGAAAAAGAAATCATTACAGAAGATAATCAACGATTAAAGTTAGCAGAAGCTGACCTTAAAAATGAAGTTTCAAAATTTAATCTTCCGGAAGATCGGGTTCATTATCATGCAATTCTTGACACTCCGATAGATGGGATTTTGACTACCGCAGAAAAAATACACGTTGATTTAATAATCATCAGCTCAAGATCACCAAATATTTCAACCAAATATCTACTTGGGTCTACTGCATCAGCTGTAGTCCGCTATGCAGAAACATCCGTCCTGGTTGTCCGCTAATACATATCGCCCGCCATAGCGGGCTTTTTCATATACAATTATGACACTCAATACTGTCCATATCATACCGAAGTATTTAGCTGTTCAGAATGACCGAACATGTAAACAGCTCAGAAGAGTTAAACCTGTAAGTTATCGATACACACCAGACTAAGATGTAAAAACACATATTATTCAATTAAATACATAATTTTTATTAGCCGTCATTAGTAGATAGGCGACGAAAATAACCTTTAATATAATTTTTAACAATCAAACCGCATATTTACACATTTAGCCTGAATGTAAAAATTGCCTGAACTTACAAAAATTATTTGATTGAAAATAATTAGTGCTGGTTTTTTTTATTCAGCTTCGCAAGGCTGTCACATGCCGACTGAAACCCACCAAAACATGCTTCATCATACAATGACTCGGCCTTTGGTTGGCTTTTTTCAACGCCTTCACCAGAGAGATGCATCTCTGCCAACTTTGCCAGTGCAAATGCATATTTTTGATCGGCCGCTTTCTTATACCACTCCGCTGCAACGCGGTAATTCTGTTCTATTCCCTTCCCGTAATAATACATTTTCGCAAGCTGGTATTGAGAAAATGCATTTCCCTGTTCAGCTGCTTTCTTATACCACTCTGCCGCTTTTAAAAAGTCCGGATTAACTCCATCACCGTCTTCATAGATAGCACCAAGACGAAACTGAGCACCAGCATTTCCCTGCTCACCTGATTTATGAAACCACTCAATAGCCTGCCGGTAATCCTGTTGCACTCCCTCCCCCTGAAAATACATCTCCCCCAGAGAATATTGTGCGTACTCATTACCCTGTACCGCAGCTTTTGTATACCAGTCAGCCGCCGTTTTATAATCTATGGGAGCACCATTACCGTAGTAGTAATAAGATCCGATTGTAACCTGGGCACCAGCGTCACCACCATTTGCCGCCTCGCATAATGCCGAATCCTGAGTATCGAGCTCACAATTCGCTGAGTATGCAGTATCCGTGTGAATCAAAAAAAGGCACAACAATATTTTTTTCATAATAGTTCCCGTTTTGCAGTTAACGGAAATCATATCAAAAACAAAAATTGCAGACATAAATAACTGCGATTGTGAGGTTTCAGCTCATAAGTAATGGGTATAGGGCACCCAATGACAATCTTTGTAACTTATTTGTACAGAGAATTTTCTCCCGGAGGTCTGGTCTTAAACCTTCTGTGTGCCCACAAGTATTGGTCCGGAGCATGCATGATTTCTGCCTCAATAATCTGATTTAGTTTCTCAGCATCTGCCAGGTCATCTCCACACGGAAAATCAGCAATTTCTTTACCAATTATTAATTCATAAGGCCTCTTACCACTTTCATTATTTCTTATCATCGTTGCAGTAAGTATCGGCGACTTCGATAATTTGGCTATAGCTGCCACTCCTTTTGATGTAGAAGCATTAGCTACCGAAAAAAAAGGGGCGAAGATAGTACCTTTAGTTCCAAAGTCCTGATCCGGAGCAAACCAAATAGCCTGCCCGCGTTTTAGTTCCGATACCATAAACTTCAGATTCTTACGGTCGATCATCCCGCTTCCGGAACGGCTTCGGCATCTTGTTTGTATATACTCCATTGCTTTATTGTTGTGGGGACGATACATAGCATTTACAGGAAAACACAGCCCCATAACTCTGCCCCCAAGTTCCAGCGACATGGAATGAATACCAATAATTAAAACACCATTATTTTTGTCATATACATCATTAAAGTTATCACAACCCGTTACTCTAAATATTTCATTAATTTTTTTGTCATTCCAGAACCAGGCAATACCGGTTTCAAATAATGCAATCCCTAAAGATGACAGGTTGCTTGCAACCATACTCTCTATCTGGATTTTATTTCTGTCAGGAAAACATAATTCTAAATTTTTTTTAATTATGGATACCCGCCTTTTCAGGAACAAACCAGAAAAACGACCTAACTTATCGCCTAAAAACACAAGCCATGGATAAGGCATCTGAACCAAACAGAAAAGCAACAGGATACCAATCCAGGTTAAAATGTACCTTGGGTGAAGAAGCCTGATAGAAAATTTATTCAGAGAATACATTTTTTCCTGATAAGGAATAATTACTGCATAATAAAAAGACCTGATAATATTATCAGGCCTTGGAATTTAGTTTTTCTATTGCCTGGACAACAGCATCACCGTTTTACAAAAAATGCATTTTGCACCATGCGGATTTGATGCAGAAACATCAAAGTGCGAAGTCCGGTATTGTGTTCCACTGCAACAGGGGCACTGAAAAAACAGTGCTATTATCATTGGTGCGCCTTAGAGACCCACCACATTTGATGCAGACGGACCTTTTGCCCCGTCTTCAATATTGAAGGTAACATTCTGACCTTCAAATAATGTTTTGAAGCTGTCACTCTGAATCGCAGAGAAGTGAACAAACACATCTTTGCTACCATCTGCCGGAGAGATGAAGCCAAAACCTTTCGATTCGTTAAACCATTTTACTGAACCAGTCATTGTATTAGACATAGAATTTCCTTTAATTTTTTGATTGCCATAAGGCATATGAGGTTTGTTTTTTATTTTTACTTATGGGAATTAATTAGAAGGAATTCGCAATGAAGTGGTATCGAGGATAACGCTAAATGGTGAACGACTTTAAACTGACTAGCATAAATAGGCCTGTACTTCCAAACCAGTGACCCCATTAAGCCACAGATGATCACAAATAGCAAACTTTATTATTTTATCCCTCAGATGTTACGTATCACTACACGTAAATCACGACTGATTTAAACAAATTATCTTATCTGTTTATCAACATAAAAAAACCCCGTAAAAACGGGGTTTCAGTTTGTAATCAATACGACACAGAAATAACTCTGATCACAATAGCGTCTTTTTTACGATCGTAAAGCATTAATTTTTAAATCATGTAATTTGTTCATAAATGTCCGCATACCTCCATGATGTGATGTACCGTCCATTTCCAGTTTTACATCTCCCATTATGAGCATTCCTTCCACCAGCCCTTCTGCCTTCTGGAGTTTTTTCCCTATGTGAGTGTCTGAGCACCCGTATTTCTTGGCCAACTGAATAAACGTCTTACCGAAAACATAGTAATCAAAAAGCAGATCATGCATATCGCTGTTGCGGATGTTCAGTTTTGCCATAATGCCGGATATCACCAGAGCATCATTATCAGTACATTGCTGACGACTCTTAACTTTTTCAGGGATCAGCCCTTTAAACCCGGCAGCAATTGGTGACCAATATACTGATTCCTGATTATCAACAACCCAAGCCCCCCACCGTTCTAACACCTGGCGAATATCACGCATACATTACCTCGTTATTTTGCAGGCTATGAGGTTTAATATCTTCCGATAAAACAGAAATGACGCTTCCCGTATAGTTGCCCTGAAGAGTAGTGTTGCTCCAATGTTTCTCTCTCATTGTTCTCACTCCTGTATGCCTTTCATCTCGAATTCGGTCATAAGCACACCGATGTAGATTATGTACGCTTCGCACCAGGTATCCCGGTGAAACGTCCTGACTGTGTACCGGTTTATTTTCAACTCAGTCGCCAGTGTCGCCTGATTACCGTAGTGTTCAGGTATCGGTGTAATTTCAGGTCTTACGCTTTAACTCCCTCACTTTCGCACGGTACTCATCGCGTATACGGATATAGTCTTCCCGCTTCCAGTGCGGTATCTCATGCGGACCGCGTAACCAGTCAACTAACTCCTGTCCAAATTTTTCAATCAGCCGTAACTCGTATTTCTGCGTTACAGTGTTATTTTTGTGTGAGAATTTACCGGCCCCCGCATTGCATGATTTACATTGCTTATAGGCATTTCGCTCCTCAAACCGCAGCTCAGGATGTGACCCGACAGACAGAAAATGACCGCAGTCCCACTGCCCACCATGTAAATCAGGCGGATTAGGTTCACCACAGCTGATGCATGGTTCATCGCGGTCTCTGAGTCTGATGAATTGGTTAAACGCTGTTTGTGCTTGCTGTCGGAAATATGAGGTGGGTTTTACTGCTAACTTGCGGATTTTTAATTTATCTTTTGCTTCACGTTCTTTTTGCTGCTGCTCCTTTCTTAATTTGGCTTCAGCCTTTTCCCTTTCCCTGCTTCGTCGCTTTATTGCCAACTCAGCGCCATGCTCCGGACAGCACCACCATTCGTTACTGAATTTCGGGTGAAACCATTCTCGGCATATCAGGCATTTTCGCCGCGGTTGCTTTGCCACTCTCACCATCTCCTTTTATCTTCTCGACTACTTCAAGATGCGGACATTCACCGGCGCACTGGTCGCAAACATAAACTTCATCGTCGGCCAGTCCTTCGCCGCATATTGCGCAGTTCATCAAACCCTCCCCTGTAATAAATAATTACGCGAACCCACCATGCTTTAGGTGCAAAGTGGAGTTTTTTCCGAAGATCATTGATTAATAACTGCTGAACGTTTTTTGCTCACTTTTTAGCCAATCTGGTCTATTATTAATCTGAGTGAATAATGAATATCGGAGGAACTATGTACAAAAATATCCTTGTTCCGATTGATGTATGGGAAAAAGAACTCACTGATATGGTTACTCCTCATGTTGAAAGCCTCGCTAAACTTGAAGATGCCCGTATCCATTTTCTTGCGGTTATACCAGCATTCCCATATGGTGGTTTTGAAAGTGGTTTGTCTGTCGCGGATCTGGAAAAGCGACTGATAGATTCCACAAAGAAAGAATTAGGCGAGATAATCAGGAAATTCAGTTTGCCGGAGGACAGAGCAGACAGATATATCGTAATTGGTCGCCCAAAAGACAAAATACTTGAACGTGCCGAAGCTATTAGTGCAGACCTGATTATCATCGGCTCCCGTCGTCCGAGTATTTCTACCTATCTACTCGGCTCCACTGCTGCGGCAGTCGTCCGTTATGCCAAAACCTCAGTTTTAGTTGTCCGCTGACACCAGTCGCCCGCTCCGGCGGGCTTTACCATTTCTTCTCCTGACTCCCTGCACTAGCGAGTCGAACCAGGTAACATCTGACCGACCGAACCCCGGCTCAATGTATGCCTTGCTGACCACCTTCCCGCAAAATTCGATTAGCTTTCTCTCACCATGCCCGCTAACCGGCACTAACTCACCACTGGATTCACGCATGTAGCGATACAGTCTGGTGACAGCATCTGGTGATATTGCAAATAACTGACTCACATGGCGATTGTGCCTCGTTGTACCAACCTTTCGCAAACATCCGATATACAGCATTTTGTTGGTAAACCACTTAATGAACTCTGTCGAGTTTCCTGTGCGCAGCCCAGCTTCGTGATTGGTGAACGAATCCAGATCGCGACATGCCCTGATTATGTCAACGCATACTTTGAATTGTTCGTCATTCATCGCCATATCCTGTTAATCATTGCCCGTGGTGTTGGTTTCAGATATCTGACTACCGGCAGATACACGGTGACGTCGAAATACTGAGGATTGATATTCAGTGACTTCACCGGGTTATATCCCTTACGCCTGTAGTAAATGCAGAGATTATCGGCTTCGTCATTGGTGAGAAGTCGGTGTATGTGCGGTTCTTTCATACGTCCTGCTCCTATTCCTGATGTCCGTAATGATTAAACCTATATCGTGCGGCGCGGGGTTTTATACCTTCACCTATAGCCCACGCCTGCGAATATTCGATTAAGCTTGTCATGCGCTTCTTACTCATGTTTGCGGTACTTTCTCTTGCCAGCGGTACAATCTCTCCCTCAAGTCCCGGAATAAGCGTCCCGTCACGGCCTGTCGCCTTTGCATGTCCGGATACGAAAATACATTTCCAGTCCTGCAATCCCCACGTATTGCCAGCCCATACAATGCCCTGCTCTGCTACATTGCCGCACAGCGCATGAAACATGTCATTTTGGGGAAGGGTTCGCTTCGGATCGGATATTTTTACTTCGAGGGGGAATTCTTCGTTAAGCGGGAGATTGTCGAGCTCTGCCTTGAGATTTCTGAGTATCTGTATATTCCTGAGAAGGAATGTCTGTTTTTGCATTCAACCTCCTGAGGTTATCGGTTGCCGTTAGTTTCTTACGGGTGTATTTTAATTTCTTCGGGTCGTTAGCTCAGCCGGTAGAGCAGTTGACTCTTAATCAATTGGTCGGGAGTTCGAGCCTCCCACGACCCACCATTGCGGTCATCGTATAATGGCTATTACCTCAGCCTTCCAAGCTGATGATGCGGGTTCGATTCCCGCTGGCCGCTCCAATCATTTCAAAAAGTCTCCTGTCCTGGGTTATGACGCTACTTAACCTGCCTGCGGAAGCTTTCCCATGTGAAATTGATAACGGTCGGCGAACCCATTCTCAGGCGGTCAATAACCCGATCACCCAATGCTTTTGCCAGTTCGTCAAAATTGAGATTGGTCAGCACACCTACCGGTTTTTTATTCGATAACCGGCGGTCTACCACCTGAAAAATAATCAGTTCTTCGTTCAGGTTATTGCGCTGCACGCCAACATCATCCAGCACCAGTAAATCCACTTCACACAGGTCGCTGATCAGCTGCGACTCAGTAGTTTTTGCCCCTTTCTGGTATGTCTCACGGACACGCATCATCAGGTCTGGTAGAGTGGCAATCAGAATGCTTTTCCCGTTCCGGATTATCTGGTTGCCGATAGCCGCTGCCAGATGGTTTTTACCGGTGCCGGGATTACCGCTGAAAATAAATCCGCCAAATGATTTACCAAACTCAGATGCGTACTGCTGTGATTTACTGAGTGCCCGCTGTTGTTCCGGCGTTGTCACCAGATAGTTCTCAAACGTGCATTCCTGGTGTAACGGGCTGATACCGGAACGCCCCATGATTTTATGCAGTCGAGCCACACGGTTTTCGTCAGCAATCCGTTTCGCATCGATAGCGCCCTGCTCACGCTGCCACGCCATCAGCTCAGCGGCATTCGTGAATTTTGGCTTGATGTGCTCCGGCTTCATGCGGTTAAACCTCGCCAGAGTCTGTGCTGCTGTTGCCATCAGAAGTCCTCCGGTATGAATTGCTGAACACGCTTAGGCCGGACAATGCGCGGCCGTGTTGGTGGTGATTTCGGCATAAACAAGCCAGTCCAGCCGTTTGATATCGATTCGTCGATTACGCTCTCAGGTGTATACCCTGCCTCGTAAAATTTAGTCAGCCTGGATATCAGCCCGTTTAGTGTCTGTTTTGTCTTGATCGGTTTTTTCAGATCTTTCCGGTAGGTAACCCAGTTCACCCAGGTATCACGGCTCAACCAGTCAGGCAGCGGGTGTGCATTTGCATCAAAGGGTTCTGGCTTTGCCGGTTTTTCAGGTTTAGGGGATATAGGGGTATATATATTTTCTTTTTTCTTTAAAGTATTTCTTTTGTGTGTCTCCAAACCAGAGACATCATTTGTCTCTAACTTAGAGACTTTTTTTGTCTCCAGATTAGAGACAGTGTCTCTAAGTTGATTTTTCCACGCCGAAACCTCCTTGTTAACCCCAATCTTATTGCCATCTTTCACGATGTAATTCATTGAAATTAATTCGTTCTTTGCCTTGTTAACGTTCTGACGGGACAGGCCGGTAATTTCTGACAGCTGAGAATCTGCTATCCGGTCATTTTTCTTCCCGAACCCGTATGTTTTTCTGATCAGTGCCAACATTACCCGGAACTGTCTGGCTGTCAGATTGCAGCATGAAAGAGACTCCAGCAGTTCGTTGGCGAGTTTAGTGTAACCATCGTCCAGGTCTGCCACTCGTGGTTGCTCCTGCTTAACAGGGAATTCATACACTTCCGCTGTATTCATAGCGACCTCCATATCTTTGTTTTGTAATTACTTTCATGTATAATTACTCCGTTAATTGCTGTATCAAAAAAGGGAAACTTTATGTTTCCCTCTTTTCAACAACACTGGCTATTGATACAGTATAAATATTAAGTGCTTTTCTTAATGCGCCTCTGCTGCTCCAACAGTCGGGGCATTTTCTTTGATTCTCATCTGAGAGAGTTCACCAATCTGCTTCCACAGAAACCGATACTCCTCCTCACTGATTTTTCTTTCGCCAGGCAAAACAAAATCCCTGATACCGGCTGCGGCCAATGTCTCGCATATCTCCGGTAACTTTTCTGTTCTGCGCAGGATTGTTGAATCGTGAACACCGAGTAGTTTTGCAACGACCGTCTGTGTGGTGTTTCTGATTGCCTGATGAGCGGTTGTCATCAGATGATTTGACACAAACCGGTTGAACGATTTGCGTGGATTTGCATTTTCCATAATGTAAATTCCTTTTGGTATAGATAGTCCGTAGCTCACATCCTGTGAGGTAGTTTTATATGTAAATCGTCACTTTATCAGTGACTCCGTAGCAGCTAACAGCTCTGCGATTGTTAAAGAACCAGGGTAACTACATATACCTCTGCGGATACAAAATCTGCATTTCAGTGATTTTTTTTTCGTAAAATTTCACCAATTTTTCAGCAATCTCAAGTGATGCCGTCTGAGCGCCACGCTCCAAACGACTGAGGTTCCCGACATCGTAGTTAATTGCGGCCGCCACCTCTGCAATTGTTAATTGCTTTTCCAAACGAATTTTCCTTAAAGGCGTTATTTGCATATCTCACTCCACCTTGAATGCGCCATACGCATATTACCATATACTTTGATATGCGCAATACGCTTTGTGTGAGACGCATAAATAAAGTTGAATGATAATATGAAAATAGGAACAAAAATTAGAGCTCTCAGAAAACAGAAGGGATTAACAATCCTGCAATTAGCCACTGCTATTGATAGCGACGTGGGGAATATCTCTCGCCTTGAAAGGAATATCCAAGGCTACTCCGAGAGCACATTAACAAAAATTGCGGCTGCTCTTGGTGTCACGGTAGCCGACCTATTCTCCGATACCACTACACAGCAACAAGATGATAATGTTGAGTTTGTTGGATTCGTCCCCAATGGCATGGTTAAAGTAGTTGGGGAAGCATTCCTGGGGATTGATGGCGCAGTGGATATGATAGAGGCCCTTGAGGGATGGGTTCAAATTTACAGCGATGATAAGGACGCTTATGCCCTCAAAGTTAAGGGTGACAGTATGTGGCCCAGGATTCAGTCAGGTGAGTATGTGGTTGTTGAGCCCAACACAGTAGTCAGATCCGGCGATGAGGTCTTTGTGCGCACTGTTGAAGGTAAGAATATGGTAAAAATACTGAATAAAACCAGAGATGGTAGTTACCAATTCACCAGCGTCAACAATACTCACCCGCCAATCACAGTTGATCCACGTGAAGTGGAAAAAATGCATTATGTGGCAGCGATTGTAAAGCCGACTAAGTTTATCGATAAGTGCGAACAATCATAAGCCAGTACTGATAATCAAACGAGTTCTAAGGACAAACTATGGCATTCAATGACACTGAAGTCGTACAAATTAAACAATGTATGAACTATTTCATGGAAAAGCGTCGTCCACCAAAGCATATCCGAGATGAACATGACCTTCAGTATCGTATTGAAGACGATAGCGTAATCATTTTCGAGGTTAGACAACTGTCCTGGAGTACCGGGCGTGCAGAAGAAATGCTGGCCAAAATAACAAACAACAGGAACAGCAACTCGTGGTCCCTGTTCTGGTCTACTGATAATAATGAATGGCGACACTACGACGGCCGAATGATAGGCAGTTTTTCTGACGCAATAAAAATTATTGATGAAGATGCAAATCATCGATTCTTTGGCTGACAGCCTGATGACATATTTTAGAGTAAGGTGGTAGGTGTAGAAATACATAATAAGGATATGACAGTGATAAAAGTTGGCAGGGCTATCCTGGCGGTGAACGCATAGGTGAAGGGCAGCATAACCCCAGCCCTCCCCGCGAGAGCTTTTTGTATCAGTTATCGCTCATCAGGTCGATAGCAACCTCATAGACCTCATTCATAAACCTGTCTATTTCTTGTTCTTTATGGGAGTACAGCAATTGCCTGATATTTCCTTTCGTTATCATCTGCCGTGAATCCAGTAACATAATAGCCGCTCTGCCTGTTACTCTGCATACTTCACTGTAAATCAGTTCTCGTTCGTCACTCATTCATCACCTCTGTATATTTATTCAACAATAACATCCGCAGCAGCGCTTGGACAGAAAATAATTGTATATTTTTTGTTCCACCTCATGTGATCTACGCCAGATTTTGACGATTTTAAAAAAGATAAATCATTAATAAAATCAACAATATAAATATATTAAATCTTATCTAACATTACCCAAGCCTAAATATGCGCTTGACGCATTTGCGTCAAATGCATATTATCGTATCCATCAACGGAACACAGCACGTTGGCGCTCTTTAAAAACGATGATAGCGAGCTGTGCATTGGCTGTCAGAACGGTGACGCTGATAAAGCGTCAACCTTCTCAGAAGGTTTCGGGATTGAAGCAAAGCATGATTGTACCAATCACCAAAGCCGACTGTTTGGAGGAAATATGGCAATAATCATAGTGAAAAAATCACGCAAGCCTGAATTTTTACGTGGCAACTCAGCAAACAGGCGTCACGCCAGGAGAAAGGCTGAAGCGATTGCCACCAAAAATGTAAAAATGAAGTTGGAGGAAATATTCAGAACTGAACCGGACAAAAGCCCAATGAGCCGAGTAGAAAAAGCCACATCAGCATGCAGTACACCGATTTACGATTCACCGGATAACTGCTGCTTAAACACTACTGCCCTGTATTCAACTAAGCGATATAATTCAAAACCAAAAACAGAATTTGGCATCACGGCCAGAGCATAGCCCATCCTATGAATGGGCTGACCAAGTATTACTTAAGGTAGAGCAAGTCCAGTGCTGCTTTCTCTGCATCTTCTGGCTCATCAAATGACTCCAGAATGTGCGGGTACCTTGCTGCCTGACTCAAACTTTTAATATTTTTCTCAATTTCGGATTTTTGCTCGGTAGTCAGCGCGTCAAAAATTGATTTCAGCAAAATATGCTGCGCGTCCAGACGCTTTGCAATCACTTCATTATTCATCTTATTTATCTCATTTTATAGGGTTAAAAGCATCTTAACGGATTTCTATCTGTAACACACGGTGCCTCATCTGATATGGTTAAAAGCAGACACTTCACCCCATCACATTTACGGTGGATGTTAGGTTAAATAAAACAGGAGATGGATATGACGTGTAGCAATAAGTACTGCATCGACTGAATTGAGCTCATCACATGTTGCTCAGGCAGAGGCGTATGCCGGAAGCTGCTGCAAAGAGTGCAACAATGAGAACATAGAGCCAACAGATAAAAGCATTTTTGATTACCTAAAATATATCGGGTGTCTTGGCGTCTGACAGCCCAGGAGACGAGCACCCAGTCAGTAATCTGAAATTTATATTTTCTGCTTCAGAATAGAATAGTAACAGTCTGATATCTTAATTAGATTAACTCCGGGGCGGACGCTGGATTCAACAACTTCCAAAACATCTTTATCAATCAAACGCTTTGCTGCTTTTTTATAAATTCTGATTTTCCTTTTTTTGTATTTTCCATTAAGAAAATATATCAGTAATGCGCGTTCTTCATCATCGAAATTTTTTATTACTTTGGGAGCTTTTATGAATCGAAAAATTACTTTTTTTATTAGCTCACTCATTATCTCTCCATAATCCATTGAACATCCGAATAATATTATAGCATAAATTAACATATGATTTTACTGAAATTTTAACTTTTCTCTCAATGCTGGAATAACTATTCGGACATCACATAGCACAGGGACGTGTATAGGAGGAATTACCTCGGATAAAGGAAATATCCGATTACCGCAAGGAAGATAAAGACAACAACAGGAATCCCGATAGTTAATTTCAGATACCTGATGAATGACTTGGTTATAGCTTTTTCTACAGCTTTCTCAATGATCGTCTCAAGTTGTTCAGGGGTTAAATTCATAACTGCTCTCCTTAGTTTTTCTAACTATATCCGGGGAGCGGACATTGTTCCAGAGTGAAATTATGCGCCATTAATTTATGGAAAAGGCAGTTGGAATATAACTGCCTTAATGTCCATCAGAAGGAAACAAACATAAATGAGACAGGAAGAAAAAGATACCGCCAGGAATGGTTGCTGTAATCAAAGGTAATAAAGCAAAAGCCTCAATAATCTGCTCCTCATTGTTATCACTAAATATATTTTAATCAGCATCAATAAAATTTCAATATATCCTTTATTTTTCAGGTATATCCGTAGGTAAACAACATGAAAACTAAACCTTGTCGCGCTGCGTGCGGTTCTGACGTGGCGTGCATCTCTATGCCATTTTTACGCCTTGCCCGATGTGCGGCAAGGGTAGCGATATCCACCGGAAAGTCCCGCATTTGGGATCTGGCTAACCAATTACAGATGAGAGCTTACGGGAGAAAGATATGTCGCTGATGACTGCAAAACAAAAACACACCAAGGAACAGGTTATTGAGTTGTTCAATCAGGCTGACATGGATGAAAAGCAGATTGAGCAGATTGTGTCGGAGTGGCGTTGGCGCAGGGAGAACGCCAAAACAAGCCGCATTCTCCATCAGTGCAGAATGAGGCTACCGGCATGAACACATACACAATACAGGATGCTCAGGTAGAACGGCAACGGATTGCCGAACAGCGCAGGAAACGAGAGCAGAAAGAAAAGGATGATTACTGGTTTCGTGAAAGTGTCGGATTGCCAAACGGACGGGTACCGGCAGAATTTTTAAGCGGAGAATTCACATGATGGAATATCCACGACGCATAGGGAAACCCGCAGGCTCCGGTGGAACGTATGAGGACAATTATCAACGCGCCCTGAAATCAGCAATTGAGCAAATGGATTTGCAACGGCGGGGGAAACCGACCGGAGAGCCTTCACTGTCAGAGCAACGGGTGGCCGAGACACTTTACAACATCTGCCGTATCACCGCCCTTCACTATCCCCCACTACCCGCAAACATCAAAGCAGCACGGAATGCTGCTGAGACACAGGCGTGGAGAGAATGGAAGACTGAACATGGAAAAGCTACCGGTGTCGGTGGTGTTGATTATTACGGCGGTGGGCGTGCGGAATCACGCCCCGGCCAGAGATTGGGGGATTAATCATGTCTGAAGTCTATAAGGCAATAAGTGCCGTAGCCAAGGAACTGGCTGAGACAGGCATCAAAAAAGGGAGCAGGAATTCACAACAGGGGTTTATGTTCAGGGGGATCGACGCTGTATACAACGCCCTTGCCCCGGCGCTGGTTAAGCATGGCCTGATTATCCTTCCTCGCATTATGGAGCGTTCTGTCACGGAGCGACAGACACAAAAAGGCGGCACCTTATTTTATGTCGTGGTGAAGGCTGAGTTTGATTTCATTGCCACGAAAGACGGCAGCAAACACACAGTGACCACCTTTGGCGAAGCTATGGATAGCGGGGACAAGGCAACCAACAAAGCAATGTCTATCGCCTATAAATACGCAGCTTTCCAGGCATTTTGTATTCCTACCGAAGAAACTGCGATTGATGCTGACACAGAGGTTCACGATGTTGTTCCACGTAATCCAGAGCAGATTTTGGGTGACTATACCGAATTTCTTAATGTCACAAGTGACACAAAGACGATTGAGGCTGAATACAGGAAAGTATGGCGAATGCTGAACGGCAGCGACAAACAGGATGAATGTAAGCGCCTCACCGGCATCAGGATCAACGAACTTAAGCAGGCGGCATAAATGGCAATTAACGTGATTACTGTCAGCAGCAATCTCGGAAAGGATTGTGAGCAACGATGGACTCCGGCAGGGAAAGCCGTTGCATCGTTTAGCCTACCGGTGAAACAGGGATATGGCGAGCACGAAAAGACATCGTGGGTTATCTGTAAAATGTTCGGCGCGAAAGCTGAGAAATTGCCAGAACATCTGAAAAAAGGAATGAAGGTGACGGTTACTGGCGAGTTCATCATGGAGGAATGGACAGGTCAGGATGGCAATAAACGATCAGCGCCGGTGATTATCGTGAACCAGTTGGATTTCAGCAACAATCAGGCAGGAAGCCAGAAGCCGCAGACGCAGCAAGCTCCAGCACGGAATGAGCCACCGATGGATTTTGACTATGATGTTCCGTTTTAGGATGAAGCGTAATGCAGGGATGATCAGGTAGACGAAAGCGTTAAGTTATAACACCACAGAAAGCAGAGAACGGACGCAGACGAATAGCAAGGGATTGCCTTACGGAATTAATGCAGCACACATCAGACGAACAACACACCGCAATACTCGGCAAATACACACCGAAATTCAAACCACTTAATCACCCGTGCTTTCCTGAGCAGAAAGTGCCCGGGTATTACGTGCGTACGTTACAGCAGGAGGATGAAGTATGGGGGTTGCAACTAAACCCACTTTAACCAGAGGCAGAGCCCTAACTTTATATTGGCCGACCGTAGACGCCTACCCGATGGATAGCCGTGAAGCCTGTGCCTTCATGGGAATATCTTACCCTACCCTGAAAAAATGGATTGATTCCGGCAGGCTTTCCGGCTCGAGAAAAGATCCGCTTAAGCCCAAATCGCCGTGGCAGTTTACCCGTGCAAATTGCATTGCAGCCATCAACTACAAAATGCACAATACGCCGGAAAGCGTGATTAGTGCGGAAGAGGAAAGGATATGTCAATCTTCCGGAGAGGCGAGATATGGTACGCCAGTTACTCGCACAATGGTAAAAGAATTAAGGAGTCGCTTGGTACAACGGACAAAAAACAAGCGCAGGAGTTGCATGATAAACGAAAGGCCGAGCTGTGGCGCGTAAACTCACTGGGTGAAACTCCGAAGGTTACTTTTGAGGTTGCCTGTACGCGGTGGCTCGAGGAAAAATCAGGCAAAAAATCTCTTGATGATGATAAAACCAAAATACTGTTTTGGCTCGATCACTTTGAAGGGATGCACCTGGCAGATATTGATGAGATTAAAATCTATGATGCTGTCAGTAAGCTGAAAAATCAGAAGCTGAAAGAAAATTGGGAAAAGCATATTTCCGGCAGGAAGCGGCGTGCAGTCTGTAAAAAATCAGAGCCGGTTTCTGTAGCAACCAAATCTGCTTACCTAGCTTTCATCAAGTCACTGCTCCGCGCCGCTGAACGCGACTGGAAGTATCTCGATAAAGCCCCGAATATCCGGGTGCCAAAACCGAAGAATAACCGGGTCCGATGGCTCGAGCCGCGGGAAGCAAAACGCCTGATCGATGAATGCAGTGAACCTCTTAAATCTGTTGTGACATTTGCTCTGGCTACCGGCCTGCGGCGCTCCAATATTATTAACCTAGAATGGTCACAAATAGATATGCCGAGAAAAGTAGCATGGATTCCCCCGGATCAGACCAAATCAGGGAAAGCATTGGGTGTTGCTCTTAACGACACTGCGTGCCGCGTCCTGCGTGAACAGATAGGCAATCACACAAAGTATGTTTTTGTGCATACGAAGGCTAAAAACAGATCTGACGGCTCAATGACTCCGGTTGTCAGAAAAATGCGCGTTGACGGTAATACTGCGTTCAGGACTGCACTTAAACGTGCCGGTATAGAAAACTTCCGTTTTCACGACCTTCGCCACACATGGGCGAGCTGGTTAATTCAGGCAGGAGTACCGCTGTCCGTATTGCAGGAAATGGGGGGATGGGAATCAATAGAAATGGTACGCCGGTATGCTCACCTGGCACCGGGTCATCTGAGCCAGCATGCGCAGCAAATCGATGCTGTTTTTGGTGAGGATGTCCCAAATATGTCCCACCCGACCCTGAGTGTGGTTGGTGAGCACAAATGAAAAACCCGCTAACTGGTTGAGAGTTAACGGGTTTAATATGGTGCCGGCTACCGGAGTCGAACTGGTGACCTACTGATTACAAGTCAGTTGCTCTACCAACTGAGCTAAGCCGGCGAATTTGGCGGAAGGATAGAGATTCGAACTCTAGGACGGTCTCCCGTCGGCGGTTTTCAAGACCGCTGCCTTAAGCCACTCGGCCATCCTTCCATGGGGCGCGATTATGCTGAAAAATGAGGAACCTGTCTACCCCTATATGCAAAAAAATCCGATTTTTTTGTCTGCCTGCTCAACATTCGTGCATCATACCGGCCCTGCGGCGGAATACTGCTGTTATTGTGACGGGAATTAGTATGATAGAATTAATTCCCGGTGAATTTACAGTCAAGTACTTACTATAAGGTCGCAACGGAACATATGTACAGACAGTCACATTCCAAGCCTTATGCGATACCCGGCTTTTATGCATCATTTGTTTCGTTATTAGTCTTATCTCTCTTTTTATACGGATATAACTATTACGATGCCTGGCTGGGAAGCAAAAAAGGCGCACTCTACAGTTTCAGCACACGGATAGAACATCAGGTTGAAACGTACCGCTATCAGTCCGCTGAGCTGTTCCGGCTCGCCAATACCACGGACACCGAGAAGCGGCCTGAGCTCGTTCCGCCGCATAAGATCCTGAATGATATTTACTGGATTGACAGCCGTGTGCCGGTTGTGGATGCCATCCTGTTCGGCCAGACCAATGATGAGACCTACGCCATCGCACGGCGTTTTTCAGACTATCTGACCATTCTGTGGGGCGGTGAAAATCAGTTTAATTCTGTATATTACCTCAACGGACTGGATAACAGTCTGCTGCTGGTGACATCCCATTCTGCCCTGCGTCCGGAGCTGCGCTACCGCGAAAGCCCGCTGACATTGGGTGCCGATGAAAAACGGGCGGAAATGCTGGCGGATTCCACAGCGCTGGATGAGCGGGAAACCCTCTCCTCCTTTACCAAGATGCCGTCAGAATCAACCTATTACTATACCTACCGCGCAATGTTTAATAACCCCGGTCAGTTGACCAGCGTGGTGGCGTTTGATTTACCGGTGAATAACCTGGTGCCGGATAATCTGGATCTGTCCAATCTGTCACTGATCCCGGCCGAGACCCACACCCTCAGCAACCGTCCGAATGCGGTGCAGATCAGTATTAACGGCCTGTCACTGAAACTCAGTTACCGTCTGCGTGAAATGCCGTATCAGGTGGTTTATCAGCTCTCACTGCTATCTCTGGCCGAAGAGATGCTGGCGGCCAATATCTGGCTGTTAATTTCTGTCTTCCTGTTCAGTATGCTCTCCGTCGGCGGCCTTGTTTATATCCGCAAACGGTTCATTTCCCCGCTCAATACACTGGTCCGCCAGGCCAGAAACAGTGAGGCGATAACCAATGAAATTGTGGCGCAACTGCCTATCGGGCTGGCGATTTATGATTTTGCCGCCAATAAACGGCTGGTCAGTAATACCATCGCCAGTCAGTTGCTGACCCTCAGCGACCTGAACAAAACCCGCGATATGGCCCGCGAGCACCAGGGCCGGATCCAGACCACCATTGATAACGTGGTTTATGAAGTCAGTATGAATCCGGTCCGTAATATGAATGATACTTATCTGATTCTGTTCCGGGATGTGGATCAGGAAGCGCTGACCGCACGCCGCCTGCAATTGTCTGACCGTGAGTATAAGAAAAGTATCAAAGCCCGTCAGTCTGTGCTGTCAAATATCCGTTCAGAGCTGGTGGTGCCGGTCAAACAGCTCGGTAATGACCTGCATACGCTGGCACCGTATGTGACTGATCCCGCCGGCGGCATGCTGATGGATAAAGTGGTAACGGAATCCGGTTATCTGTGTGAGTGGATCGAAAATATTATTCTGCTGGCTGACCTGGAAAGTGATGACTGGAAACCGACCAATGATGAATTCCTGTTGTCACAGACCGTCGAAGATATCGTTAAACAATTCTCACGTCAGATAAATGACAAAGGCATTCCGCTTTATTTCCATAACAGTATTAATAAACAGCTGAATTACATTGGTGACGGTCCTATTATCAGTAAGATATTTTTATTATTACTGAATTACGCCGTCAGTAATTTAAAATACGGAAAATTGGTTATTCGCCTTAAGAATATATTTAAAAATGAACATAATAATATCAGATTGGAAATAATCGCCAGCGGCTCCGGTCTGCCGCAATCTGATCTCGTTAATCTGCACGATCCGTTTATGTTTCAGGTCGCGGAGACGGAAGGTCGTCCGAACTCGGGGCTGGCATTCTATTTGTGTGATTTATTATGTAAAAAACTCAGCGGAGAGCTGAAAATAGACAGTAAACCGGACATCGGTACACACTACACTGTTGAGTTGCCGCTGCCTGCCACCGAGATGATCGGTGAGCCGTCAGAGGTGCTGGAAGATACGCTGTTTAAGATCAATATCATTAATCCGAGTATTCGGGAAATAATTAACGCAATTATAATTGAAAACGGCGGAATTTTATTTGATAAAAATCGCGCATTATTGCAAGATGAATATGACATCCTGGTGACTGACTTTGATAAGAAAGCGAGAAAGCCAATACTCTTTTTACGAAATGACATTATTGAACACAGAATGATTACGCCTTCCCTGGTGGAGTGTAATTATAATTTCAATGATGAAATTCTGAATGCTATTACGCTGCTTATCGAACAAAGCTTAACTTCGGATGAGTTTGATGATAGATTCTTACCCGGGAATCTGGGTATTAATACAGCAGCGCTTTCCGTCGGGGAAGTTGTTGCGTTATATAAAAATCAGCTGGCACAAAGTACGTATAAAGATTTGTTTGCCACCACAGTCCCTCCTGATATAAGTAAGATGTACACGGAAGCAGAATTAAGTGAATTGCAGCCACTGGCGCTGACAGTACATCGGGTCAAAGGGGTCTTTGCTGTGCTCGACTTTGATTATCTGAAATCACGCTGTGAAGATATAGAACGCTGTATCGCTGACAAAAACAAAATGAAGGTGGATGAAGGTATCCGGGAAATTGATGCCATTGTCACTGAATTGCTGCAGCAAGGTAACCAAGAGTATGAATAACCTGAATGTTATTATCGCTGATGACCATCCTATTGTTCTGTTCGGGATAAAAAAGTCCCTGGAACAGCTGGAAACGGTTAATGTTGTTGGTGAATTTGAAGATTCCACTTCACTCATCAATAACTTAGCACGCCTGGACGCGGATGTTCTGATCACTGACCTCTCCATGCCGGGAGATAAATACGGTGATGGCATCACGCTTATCAAGTATATCAAGCGCCATTATCCTGACCTGGCGATTATTGTGCTGACCATGAACAATAATCCGGCGATCCTCAGTGCCGTACTGGACCTCGATATCGAAGGTATCGTACTGAAGCAGGGTGCACCGGCTGATCTGCCGAAAGCACTGGCCTCTTTGCAGAAAGGAAAGAAATTCACCCCTGACAGCGTTTCCAAACTGCTGGAAAAAGTGAATGCCAACGGGTACGGCGATAAGCGCCTGTCTCCGAAAGAGAGTGAGGTTCTGCGTCTGTTTGCCGAAGGGCATCTGGTCACTGAGATCGCGCGTAAACTGAACCGCAGTATCAAAACTATCAGCAGCCAGAAAAAATCCGCCATGCTGAAACTGGGTGTGGATAACGATATCGCTCTGCTGAATTACCTTTCGTCTGTCACTATCGACAGCCACAGAGACGAGTAATCCGGACACGTTTTACAGTACTGATACAAAACCGCCATTCAGATGAACGGCGGTTTTTTTATATGCCGGTTATTCAGCCCCGGGCGGCGTGACCTGCGGGATGTAGTGCTGCATCATGGTGCGCAGCGCCTGCATCGAGACCGGTTTGGAGAGACAATCGTTCATGCCGGAAGCCAGACAGCGCTCGCGCTCTTCCGCCAGCGCATTGGCGGTGATCCCGATAACCGGTAGTGTCATCCCCTTCTCTCTCAGTGTGCGGGTCAGGTCATAACCGTTCATATTCGGCATGTTGACGTCTGACAGAATAATATCCACCTCATGGGTTTCGAGGAAGTCGAGTGCATCCAGCCCGTCATCCGCCGTTGCGGTGTGGAAGCCGAACAGATGCAGCTGATCTGACAGCAGATGGCGGTTAATCGGATGGTCATCCACAATCAGGATCCGGACATGTGCTGCCTGCTGACTGTCCGGCAGTGGCGGCGGCGGCAGATCATCGGCTTCCTGACAGCGGTTGTTCAGGCGGTCAGAGACAAAATCAAACAACCCGTCAAGCTGATGGGTATTATGCCGCCAGTGATTGCCGCCCATCGGCACCGGTTTGTCGGTATACCCGGCATCCAGTTCAATCAGCAGACGCGCCTGTTTCATCGCCGGGGTCACCACGTCCGTGATCACCACCGCACAGGCAATATCAGGGCATTCAGATAACGGAACCGCTGCCGGGGCAATATCCTGCCAGTAACGCTGCATATAATCCGCCAGCACGCCGTTGCGGAACTCAAAGACCAGCGGTACGGTCAGCGGCGCAATATCCGCATGATGACCGGACGGATAGGCGGTATAGCACGGGAAGCGGATCCCGAACAAGCTGCCGACCTCTTTCTGCGATTCCACCATCATGTCACCGTCCATCAGTGAAATCAGTTTTTCACAGATAGGCAGCCCGAGCCCGGTACCCTGCGACGGGCTGTCCGTGTTCGGCATAATCTGATAGAACGGGTCGAATAACTGGCGCAGCTCGTCCTCACTGATACCGCCGCCGGTATCCTGAATATCCACATGCAGATATTCACCGCAGACATAGACGTGAATGCACACCATCCCGACATGCGTGTATTTAATCGCATTATTAAACAGGTTGGCGATCACCTGCTGCATCCGTACCGGGTCATTACAGACCAGCTCCGGCACATCTTTTTCAATAAAGCAGTACAGAGAAAGGTGTTTTTTCGCCACCAGCGGCAGGTAGTTTGCCACCACAAAATGAATATGTTCGCGGAAGTTAAACTCTCTCGGCTCAATTTTCAGCTGTTTGGATTCAATTTTGGAGAAGTCGAGAATATCACTGATAATTTTCAGTAATAATGACGAGGAGTTATTCATCGTACCGAGCAGGCGCTGGGCATCCCGCGAATGCGCCATGGACTGTAACAGCTCCAGGTTACCGATGATACCGTACAGCGGCGTGCGCAGCTCATGACTGACCGTGGCAAGGAACATGGATTTCGACTGGTTAGCCTGCTCTGCCGCCTGTGCCGCATCCTGTAACGAGCTTTCCAGCTGCACACGTGCGCTGATATCCACCAGCACACAAATCGCCACTTCCTCGTTCTGGTAACGGGAATGCACAAAACTGACCTGAAGGTGCCCGCCGTTACGGGTCACCATATCTTCCATCCCCTGCCGTTTATCTTTTATCAGCAGGCCGATACGGTTGCGATCCTCAAACGAAAGCATACGCCAGTAATTATGAGCCAGCTCATTACTCAGCAGTGCCGTACCGTCGAGTGTGCGCAGAATGCAAATCCCGACCGGTGCGGAGGCCACAATTTTGTGGTTGAACTGCTCGTGCTCCTCCAGACGCATGGCGCTGTTTTCGGCCGGCATAAATATCCGCCGTTCCAGCAGCCAGGTAAACAACCCGATAATAATGGCAGAGATCAGATTAAGAATCGCCCCGTTGAGGATCTGAAATTTCAGTTTTTCATAGATTGAGCTCAGCGGCGTGGTATATACCACACTCAGCAGCGACGGCGTCAGTCTGCGTTTAAAGACCAGTTGGGTGAATTCGTCGTCATAGCCGAAATAATTATCGTCCACCAGATAACGGTCTTTATTTTTCTGTGTGTTAATTTCTTCCGGATAAGAGAGCACGACATCATCCTGCTCATTAATAATCACCATATTGGCCGGGAAATCGCGCAGGCGGTTAAAGTTTTCCAGCTGCAGATTACGCTCAATACCCATCAGTGCCAGAAAACGCCCGTCATAATACAGCGGCATCATCACAAACAGGCTGGCCATTCCCTGATTACTACCCGGCGCCGCCCAGTAAATGGTGCGCTCTTTCCCCTGACTTTTCAGGCGGAAATAGTTCTGAGAGTAATCATTGACCATTCTGCGCAACGTTTCGCTGCTGGTGGAAAGGTTGCGGATCGGAAATGACACCATACACAGGGTTTTTGAGCCGACCAGAAAGACCTGATTCAGCCCCATCGGTGCGGCGATATTGTTCTGCCAGTACGTCAGGAGATCTTTGAATGCAATAATATACGGGCCGCTGCCGGTGCGGAAGGCCGCGCAGTCGCCTTTGGTATTCAGTGCCCGGTAATCAATAAAAAAGCCGTCGGTGGTCCGGTCTGCGGGCTCTCCCGGCCGTACTTCTTTATTTTCGACAAACCGTTCATTCATATAACGGATATCGCGGGTCATATCGGTGGATTGCCGGAAATAGGCTAATAAGGCATCGTAATCGGAATAATATTGCTGGCGGATATCATTGCGCATCCCGTTATAGATATTCAGTAAATAGAATACCGTCACCAGCGCCCCCAGCCCCCATAACATCACACCGACGATCCGGAACAGGTAACGCGAAATTTTCAGTGATATCTGGAAAGATGAAAAGTATCTCAAAGGGGCTCCGCCAATAATGAATCTGATATATTCACGAGGTTTCAGACTGTTATGTCTAGGATATACCACTGTGCAATGTTTACAAAACCCCCGGGGTAAATAAAAAGCAGGAACAATATTATTGTTCCTGCTTTATCGGTTTTTCTGATTTTATATTACCGGAAACCGGTGATATTAATCGTTATTCTCTTCTGCATTATCATCAGATGCCGCATCCGTCACTTCACCGTCTTCAGAGAAATCATTTTCATCCTCTTCCGGCTCCGCAACACGCTGCAGACCGACCACTTTCTCTTCTTCTCCGGTACGGATCAGCGTCACACCCTGGGTATTACGGCCCACGATACTGACTTCAGAGACGCGGGTACGGACCAGCGTACCGGCATCGGTGATCATCATAATCTGATCATCCGCACCGACCTGGATTGCCCCCACGACTTTCCCGTTACGCTCACTCACTTTAATGGAGATAACCCCCTGAGTGGCGCGGGATTTGGTCGGATACTCCGCTTCCGCTGTCCGCTTACCGTAGCCGTTTTCGGTGACCGTCAGAATTTCACCTTCACCACGCGGAATAATCAGCGACACGACCGCATCGTCGTCACCCAGACGGATACCGCGCACACCGGTGGCGGTACGCCCCATGGCACGGACAGCATCTTCCGCAAAGCGGACGACTTTACCGTCAGCAGAGAACAGCATCACTTCGTTGCTGCCGTCAGTCAGGTCAACGCCAATCAGCTCATCACCCTCATTGAGGTTAACGGCGATAATACCGGCGTTACGCGGACGGCTGAAGTCCTGCAGGGAGGTTTTCTTCACGGTACCGCTGGCAGTCGCCATAAAGACAAACTTACCTTCCTCATATTCACGGACCGGCAGAATAGCGGTGATACGCTCGTTCTGTTCCTGATCCAGCGGTAATATGTTGATAATCGGACGACCGCGCGCACCACGGCTGGCTTCCGGTAACTGATACACTTTCAGCCAGTACAGCTTCCCTTTGTTGGAGAAGCAGAGAATGGTGTCGTGGGTGTTTGCCACCAGCAGACGTTCGATAAAGTCTTCTTCTTTGATACGGGCGGCAGATTTGCCTTTCCCGCCACGGCGCTGGGCTTCATAGTCGGTCAGCGGCTGATACTTCACGTAGCCCTGATGAGACAGTGTCACCACCACGTCTTCCTGACTGATCAGATCTTCGATATTGATATCCGCTGTGTTTTCTGTGATATCAGTACGGCGCTTATCGTTGAACTGCTCTTTCACTGCCACCAGCTCTTCACGGATGACTTCCATCAGACGCTCAGGGCTTTGCAGGATATGCAGCAGACCGGCAATCAGTTCCAGTAACTCGCGGTATTCGTCGAGCAGTTTTTCGTGCTCCAGACCGGTCAGTTTCTGCAGACGCAGATCCAGAATCGCCTGAGCCTGAACTTCGGTCAGATGATACAGACCGTCGCGGATACCGAACTGCTCATCCAGACCTTCCGGACGCGCGGCATCATCACCGGCACCGGCCAGCATAGCGGCAACCGTACCCAGTTCCCATGCCTGTGCCAGTAACCCGGCTTTTGCTTCCGCAGGCGTCGGCGCACGGCGGATAAGCTCGATAATCGGGTCGATATTGGCCAGTGCAATCGCCAGACCTTCGAGGATATGGGCGCGTTCACGGGCTTTGCGTAATTCGTAGATTGTCCGGCGGGTCACCACTTCACGGCGGTGGCGCACAAACGCACTGAGAATTTCTTTCAGATTGAGGATCTTCGGTTGTCCCTGATGCAGGGCAACCATATTGATACCAAACGTGGTCTGCATCTGTGTCAGCAGATAAAGGTTGTTCAGTACCACTTCACCGACCGCATCGCGTTTGACTTCAATCACAATGCGCATACCGTCTTTATCGGATTCATCACGCAGTGCGCTGATACCTTCCAGACGTTTCTCTTTAACCAGCTCGGCGATTTTCTCAATCAGGCGGGCTTTGTTCACCTGATACGGAATTTCATTAACGATAATGGTTTCGCGGCCGGTTTTTTCATCCGTTTCCACTTCAGCGCGGGCACGGATATGAATTTTGCCGCGTCCGGTGCGGTAAGCATCGAGAATACCGCGGCGGCCGTTGATAATCGCCGCAGTCGGGAAGTCCGGCCCCGGGATGTGCTCCATCAGACCTTCGATGCTGATATCTTCATCATCAATATAGGCCAGGCAGCCGTCGATGACTTCACCCAGGTTATGTGGCGGAATATTGGTTGCCATCCCGACAGCAATACCGGATGAACCATTCACCAGCAGGTTCGGGATGCGGGTCGGCATCACATCCGGGATCATTTCGGTACCGTCATAGTTCGGTACAAAATCCACGGTTTCTTTGTCGATGTCGGCTAACAGTTCATGGGCAATTTTCGCCATACGGACTTCCGTATAACGCATTGCTGCTGCGGAGTCACCGTCGATTGAACCAAAGTTACCCTGACCATCCACCAGCATATAGCGCATTGAGAACGGCTGAGCCAGGCGGACAATCGTTTCATACACAGCACTGTCACCATGGGGGTGATATTTACCGATCACATCCCCGACCACACGGGCAGATTTTTTATAGGCTTTGTTCCAGTCATTACCCAGTTCTTTCATCGCGAATAATACGCGGCGGTGAACCGGTTTCAGACCATCCCTGACATCGGGGAGCGCGCGTCCGACAATAACGGACATGGCGTAATCCAGATACGAGCTTTTCAGCTCCTCTTCGATGTTAACGGGCAAGATTTCTTTGGCATTGTCGCTCATGGAGCCAGTATCCCTCATTACTCCGGATTCAAGGTGCGGAACTATACCACAAATCGCCAATGTTTAAAAAAGGAGATATAAAAATCGGGAGAGTATTTTATTTCTGACGCATCCGCGCCCGGCATTGTATACTGACGCCATCGCGTATTCCGGCAGGTTCTGCCGCAGCAAGAGAGAGAAAGAGACCATGAATGACACAGCTTCCCCGCTGACAGCCAATGTCGATCCTGCGGAAATCAAAAAGTTTGAGGATGTTGCCTCACGCTGGTGGGATCTTGAGGGTGAATTTAAACCGCTGCACCGGATCAATCCGCTGCGTCTGGCCTATATTCAGCAGCGGGTTAACGGTGTGTTCGGGAAGAAAGTGCTGGATGTCGGCTGCGGCGGCGGAATTCTGGCAGAAAGTATGGCGCGGGAAGGTGCGGACGTCACCGGGCTGGATATGGGCGCAGAGCCGCTTCAGGTTGCGCGTCTGCATGCACTGGAAAACGGCACTGATATCACCTATGTGCAGGAAACGGTGGAACAGCACGCAGAAAAACATGCACAACAGTATGATGTGGTGACCTGCATGGAGATGCTTGAGCATGTGCCGGATCCGGCGTCTGTGGTGCGTTCCTGTGCCCGTCTGGTCAAACCGGGGGGCGATGTGGTGTTCTCCACCATTAACCGCAACAAAAAAGCCTGGTTTATGGCCGTTATCGCAGCAGAATATATTCTGAAGATGGTACCGCCCGGTACGCACGATGCGAAAAAATTTATCCGTCCGGCAGAACTGATTGACTGGCTGAATAATACCGGTCTGCGCGAGCAGCATATGATCGGCTTACATTACAATCCGTTAAGCGATAAATTCTGGCTGGCACCCAATGTGGATGTAAATTATATGTTGCATACCCGTTTTATTTTATAGTGTCAAGTTAATTACTCCGGCGATTAATAAAACGCCAAACAAATCGCATTTTTCTAAAATTATCGCTTCGCGTAATAAGGTAAGCACAGTTTCATTTTGTCAGTGATCTCAGTGCTTACCACTCTGTCAGCGGGTGACTATCCTCAAGTTATCCACAAAAGATCCTGATTTTATACACTTGATCCTGAGCGCATTTATCATTATCTTGTTACCCATCTTTTACAGACACACTACATCTTGTGTTTAAATCGCTCAGCACCCGCTATTGACTTTCCCGGAACATTTGTTTCAGGGATCGTTTTTTATCGGGCGGATACACGTTATCGGCGCGTTAATCACAACAGAGTGTCATTTTCAAAACAGGGTATATCAACTGATGAACCAGAATCTGCTTGTTACCAAACGTGATGGTCACAAAGAACGTATCGATTTAGACAAAATCCACCGCGTCATTACCTGGGCCGCTGAAGGTCTGAATAATGTCTCTGTCTCCCAGGTCGAGTTACGTTCCCAGATTCAGTTCTATGACGGGATCCGTACCGCGGATATTCATGAAACCATGATTAAGGCCGCCGCCGATCTGATTTCCGCTGAAACGCCGGATTATCAGTATCTGTCTGCCCGCCTGGCTATTTTTAACCTGCGCAAAAAAGCCTACGGCCAGTTTGAGCCGCCGGCGTTATACGCCCATGTACAGAAAATGGTGGCTGCCGGTAAATATGACGAAAATCTGTTAACCGATTACACCGAAGCTGAATTTGACCAGATGAATGAGTTCATCGATCACTGGCGTGATATGAATTTCTCTTACGCCGCCGTCAAACAGCTGGAAGGGAAATATCTGGTTCAGAACCGTGTTACCGGCGAAGTGTATGAAAGTGCACAGTTCCTGTATATCCTGGTTGCGGCCTGTCTGTTCTCACATTATCCGAAAGAGACCCGTCTGGATTATATCCGCCGGTTCTATGACGCCACGTCAACCTTCAAAATTTCCCTGCCGACACCGATTATGTCCGGTGTCCGCACCCCGACCCGCCAGTTCAGCTCCTGTGTGCTGATCGAGTGCGGCGACAGCCTTGACTCCATCAACGCGACCTCCGGTGCGATTGTCAAATATGTGTCCCAGCGTGCCGGTATCGGTATCAACGCGGGCCGCATCCGTGCGCTCGGCAGCCCGATCCGCGGCGGCGAGGCATTCCACACCGGTTGTATCCCGTTCTACAAACATTTCCAGACCGCCGTGAAATCCTGTTCTCAGGGCGGCGTGCGCGGTGGCGCGGCAACGCTGTTCTACCCTATCTGGCATCTGGAAGTGGAAAGCCTGCTGGTACTGAAAAACAACCGTGGTGTTGAAGGCAACCGTGTCCGCCACCTCGATTACGGCGTCCAGATCAACAAACTGATGTATGAACGCCTGATCAAAGGCCAGGATATCACCCTGTTCAGCCCGTCCGATGTCCCGGGGTTATATGACGCGTTCTTCGCCGATCAGGATGCGTTCGAGCGTCTTTATGAGCAGTATGAGAAAGATCCGTCGATCCGCAAACAGACGCTGAAAGCGGTGGAGCTGTTCTCCCTGATGATGCAGGAACGTGCCTCTACCGGCCGTATCTATATTCAGAACGTGGACCACTGCAACACTCACAGCCCGTTTGATCCGTTTATCGCGCCGGTGCGCCAGTCCAACCTGTGTCTGGAAATTGCCCTGCCGACCAAACCGCTCAACGATATGAATGACCCGAACGGGGAAATCGCGCTGTGTACGCTGTCCGCATTTAACCTGGGTGCCATTGAAAACCTCGATGAGCTGGAAGAGCTGGCTATCCTGGCAGTACGTGCCCTGGATGCCCTGCTCGATTACCAGGATTATCCGATTGAAGCGGCACGCAAAGGCTCAATGGGCCGCCGTACCCTGGGTATCGGGGTGATTAACTTCGCTTACTACCTGGCGAAACACGGTGTGCGCTATTCCGACGGCAGTGCCAATAACCTGACTCACCGCACCTTTGAAGCTATTCAGTATTACCTGCTGAAAGCCTCCAATGAGCTGGCAAAAGAGTACGGTGCATGCCCGTGGTTTAACGAAACCACCTATTCACAGGGTATTCTGCCGATCGACACTTACAAGAAAACCCTGGATCAGCTGACGAACGAGCCGCTGCATTATGACTGGGAAGGCCTGCGCGAAGAGATCAAAAAACACGGTCTGCGTAACTCCACCCTGTCTGCCCTGATGCCGTCAGAGACATCCTCGCAGATCTCCAATGCCACCAACGGTATTGAGCCGCCGCGCGGCTATATCAGCGTGAAAGCCTCGAAAGACGGCATTCTGCGCCAGGTCGTGCCGGAGTATGACCGTCTGAAATCCGCCTATGAGCTGTTATGGCAGATGCCGGGCAACGAAGGTTATCTCCAGTTGGTGGGGATTATGCAGAAATTTGTCGATCAGGCGATTTCGTCCAACACCAACTATGATCCGACCCGGTTCCCGAGCGGCAAAGTACCGATGAATCAGTTACTGAAAGATTTGCTGCTGGCCTATAAATACGGTGTGAAAACACTTTATTACCACAATACCCGCGATGGCGCGGAAGATACCCAGGAAGACCTTCCTGAGGAAGTGGTCATCGCCGACGATGATGGTTGTGAAGGCGGCGCGTGTAAAATTTAAGGTGAATAAATAATGTCTTATACAACATTTTCGCAGGTACATAATGATCAGCTGAAAGAACCGATGTTCTTCGGCCAGCCGGTGAACGTCGCCCGTTATGATCAGCAAAAGTACCCGATTTTTGAATCACTGATTGAAAAACAGCTCTCCTTCTTCTGGCGTCCGGAAGAAGTGGACGTATCCCGCGATCGCATTGACTACAATGCCCTGCCGGATCACGAAAAGCATATATTCATCAGCAACCTGAAATACCAGACCCTGCTGGATTCCATTCAGGGCCGCAGCCCGAACGTGGCGCTGCTGCCGCTGATCTCCATTCCGGAGCTGGAAACCTGGGTGGAAACCTGGTCTTTCTCGGAAACCATTCACTCGCGTTCTTACACACATATTATCCGTAATATCGTGAATGATCCGTCGGTGGTATTCGATGATATCGTGGCAAACGAAGAGATCATCAAACGCGCGGAAGATATTTCCGGCTATTATGATGATCTTATCCGCATGACCAATGAATATCATATGTTTGGTGAAGGAACGCATACCGCAAACGGTAAAACCTTTACTGTTACCCTGCGCGCCCTGAAACGCCAGCTGTATCTGTGCCTGATGAGCGTCAACGCGCTGGAAGCGATCCGTTTCTATGTTAGTTTCGCCTGCTCTTTTGCCTTTGCCGAACGCGAACTGATGGAAGGTAATGCGAAAATCATCAAACTGATCGCCCGTGATGAAGCGCTGCACCTGACCGGCACCCAGCATATGCTTAACCTGCTGCGCAGCGGCCAGGATGACCCGGAAATGGCGGAAATCGCCAAAGAGTGCGAGCAGGATTGCTACGATCTGTTTGTCCGTGCGGCGGAGCAGGAAAAAGAGTGGGCAGATTATCTGTTCTGCAACGGCTCTATGATCGGTCTGAACAAAGATATCCTGTGTCAGTATGTGGAATATATCACTAATATCCGCATGCAGGCAGTGGGTCTGCCGCTGCCGTTTAAAGTCCGCTCGAACCCGATTCCGTGGATCAACGCCTGGCTGGTATCTGATAACGTCCAGGTGGCACCACAGGAAGTGGAAGTCAGCTCCTATCTGGTCGGTCAGATTGACTCTGAAGTCAACACTGACGAACTGAGTAACTTCGAACTCTGATGCCCCGCTATAAAATCACCCTGCATGGCAACATGCAGGGTATTCAGCTGCATTATGTCAGTGAAGAACACAACAACCTGCTCAATACACTCGAACAATCCGTCCCGGTGGAATACCAGTGCCGTGAAGGCTATTGCGGTGCCTGCCGTGTCCGCCTGAAACGCGGTAAAGTCGGTTACCGGCAGAGGCCGGTTGCATTTATCAATGACGGTGAAATTCTTCCCTGCAGTTGCTACCCGCTGAGTGATATCGACATCGAATTGTAAGCTGTTTAGTGACCGGATCTGCAATCCGGTTTTTTTATGCCATTGGTGTAACGATATCTTTACGATATACGTAATTTAAATTTGACACCTTTCCGGTTTTTCATTACGCTTTGCGCACATATTATTGATTGAAATATCATGAGGTTTTGGTGAAAAATCGTACACTCGGCAGTGTTCTGATTGTTGCGGGAACAACGATCGGTGCCGGTATGCTGGCAATGCCGCTGGCTGCCGCAGGGATCGGATTTCCGGTCATTGCTGTCATTCTGATCGGCCTCTGGGCTATCATGAGCTACACCGCACTGCTGATGGTTGAAGTGTATCAGTACAGCTCACCGGATACCGGCTTAGGCAGCGTCTCCCGTCAATACCTCGGATTACCGGGTCAGCTCCTGACCGGCTTCAGCATGTTGTTGCTGATGTATGCCCTGACCACTGCCTATATCGGCGGAGCCGGGGAAATGATCTCCGCCAGCCTGCAAAGCTGGTGGCAAATATCTGTTACACCGGGTACGGCGACCATTATCTTCACCCTCGTTGGCGGCCTGGTAGTGTGTGTCGGGACGCACTCGGTTGATTTTATCAACCGTATCCTGTTCACCGGTAAAATTATCTTCCTGATCATCATGCTCGCCGTCATGATGCCGCATGTGAATATGACCAACCTTGTCAGCATGCCGATTCAGAACGGACTGGTGCTTTCTGCTATCCCGCTGGTGTTTACCTCTTTTGGTTTCCACGGCAGTGTGCCGAGCCTGGTGAATTACATGAACGGCGACAGCAAAAAGCTGCGCTTTATTTTCCTCACTGGTAGTGCTATTCCGCTGGTGGCGTATCTGCTGTGGCAGGTTGCGACCCTCGGCGCGATCCCGTCCGATACCTTCTTTGGTATTCTGGCGCAGAAATCCGGCCTGGACGGCTTACTGACGGCGCTCAGTGAGACCGTGGCCAATAAATATGTGGATATCGCGGTCAGCCTGTTTATGGATCTGGCACTGGCTACCTCATTCCTGGGTGTGGCGCTGGGGTTATTTGATTACCTGGCCGACCTGTTCCGCCGCAAAAATTCCGCCTTCGGCCGTACGCAAACCGGGATCCTGACCTTTGCCCTGCCGCTGATTTGCGCCCTGTACTACAAAAGCTTCACCGGTGCGCTGGCGTATGCCGCAATGGCGCTCTCCTTCCTGGCGCTGATCCTGCCGTCATTATTAGCATGGAAAGTACGGCAGAACCCGAAAGCCGGTGCTTACCGTGTTGCAGGCGGAAACGGTGTGCTGATCTTTATCTTCCTGTTCGGCCTGCTGGTGATCTCTATCGAGTTCATCAAAAGCGCCGGTTATCTGCCGAACATTTAATACCATTGTTCTGAAAGCAAGCCCGGATTTCCGGGCTTATTTTTTTTGTCCGTGTGCGGCATTCAGCCGTTCAAATCCGGCGGTCAAATCCGCAATCAAATCCTCCGTATCTTCCAGGCCGATTTGCAGACGCAGTGTCAGTCCGCCCGGCTGCCAGTCAGTAACCGTCCGGTAACGGCTACAGTCAAACGGCACTATCAGGCTTTCAAACCCACCCCAGGAATAGCCCATCGCGAAAATATCCAGCCCGTCGAGCATGGCCGCCAGGTCGTCTGTGGTGTATTCCGCATTCAGAACCAGCGAGAACAGGCCGGAAGAGCCGGTGAAATCCCGCTTCCAGATCTCATGCCCCGGACATTCCGGGAAGGCAGGATGCAGCACTTTGCTGACTTCCGGGCGGGACTGCAGCCACTCCGCGACTTTCAGCGCCCGGTGCTGTGCTTCCTTCAGGCGGATATGCAGAGTGCGCAGACCGCGCAGCACAAGGAAACAATCCTCAGCGCCCGGCAGCATCGCCATCTGATCATAGGTTTTGCGCAATTCCGGCCACCACTGTGCATTAGCGGAAACCAGTCCCATCAGCACATCCGAATGACCTCCGGGGTATTTGGTACCGGCTTCAAGGGAGATATCACAGCCGTGTTCATGAGCGCGGAAAAAGAGCGGGGTCGCCCAGGTGTTATCAATAACGGTTGTCACATGATGGCGTTTCGCCACGGCAGTGATCGCCGGAACATCCTGCACCTCGAACGTCTGGGAGCCGGGGGATTCAAGGAAAATCACGGTTGTTTCCGGGCGGATAAGCGATTCAATCCCCGCGCCGATCAGCGGATCATAATAAGTGGTGGTAATGCCCATCTTTGCCAGCAGACCGCCGCATAACTGCCGGGTCGGGTGATAAACAGAATCGGTCATCAGCAGATGATCGCCGCTTTTCAGAGTGGTCAGCAGCGCCAGTGTCACCGCGCCCAGTCCGCTGGGGGATAACACCGTACCCGCCGCACCGGTCAGTTCACTCCAGGCATTCTCCAGTGCCGCGATCGTCGGAGTGCCGTCAGTGCCGTAATGAAATTCAGCACGGCGGTTGATCAGGGCATCATACGTCGGGAAGACCACCGTCGAGCCGCGGTATACCGGGGTATTCACAAATCCGTGCTGTAATGCGGGGTTACGGCCGCTCTGCGTCAGCCGGGTTTCTGTCCGCAAAGGACGGCGTGCATGTTCTGACATAATCACCTCAATAATAGTCTGCCTGGTTATGCTGTTATCCTGCCATAAGGGCGGCGGCTTTCCTTAGTCGCTTTTCAGCTAAGATATACCGTTATCCTCACCTGCCGTGGTGTAAAGAAATATTTGGCAATTTTGCTGCATCACTATTATTAATAAGTTACGAAACCTTATATTATCAACAGATTAATTTTCACATGACGGAAAGGATATGGAATCAGAAGAAATCAGGGACCGACGTCCGATTAAAGCCCGGCAGACCCGCTGGGCGACCTCAGCCGCCCGTCTGCTGCAACAGCGCGGTGCAACCCCTAACGGTATCTCTGTCGCCAGTTCAGTCTGTGCATTATTTGCCGCTGCCGCCTTTTACGGTGCTCTGAACAGCGAGCTCACCGTACTGCGTATCATCCTGTTTCTGCTGGCCGCACTGATGGTACAGGGACGGCTTATCTGTAATCTGCTTGACGGTATGGTGGCGGTCGAAGGCGGCCTGCGCAGCCCTGTTGGTGCCGTATTTAACGATTTGCCGGATCGCGTTTCGGACAGCCTGATCCTCATCGGTGCCGGTTACGGACTGGCCGGTTTTATCGCTTATGCCCCGCAGCTCGGCTGGGCGGCGGCGCTGATGGCAGTGATGACCGCCTATGTCCGGGTGCTCGGCGGCAGTTGTGAGCAGCCGCAGAAATTTTCCGGCCCGATGGCCAAACAGCACCGGATGGCGCTGCTGACCGCCGGTGCCGTTGCCGCCTGTTTTCTCCCGCTGTATCAGGCTCAGTGGCTGTTTCTTATCATACTGTGGGTGATTACCCTCGGCGCACTCTGGACCGCCGTGCGCCGTACCCGCATACTGATGGCTGATTTACGTAAGGATAATAAAGGATGACCCGTAAAACGTTTTCGCCGGATCAAAAAATTGTCTCGGCGCTGCTGGTGTCGGTATGCCGGTTTCTGACCGGGATCCGCGCAAAGCAGAACGCCCCGCTGCCGGAAGGTAAACCCTGTATTTACTATGCCAACCACTCCAGTCACCTTGACGGACTGGTGATTTGGTCCTGCCTGACCGGTGCGGCGCGAAAACGCGTTCACCCGGTGGCGGCGCAGGATTACTGGGATAAAACCGGGTTCCGTCGTTATATTGCCAAACGTATTTTTGGTGCGGTGCTGATTGCACGCGGTAAAAAAATCGAGCCGGCAACAGAGGATGAACAACAGGAGACCACGCCGGCGGAGAATCCGCTGGATGTGATGCAGAGTGTTCTCGATACCGGGGATTCCCTGATTCTGTTCCCGGAAGGCACACGCGGCGACGGTGAAAAGATTCAGGATTTCAAAGCCGGGCTCTGGCATTTATCCCGCAATAATCCGGATGCGGTGCTGGTGCCGGTCTATCTGGAAAACCTCAACCGCGTCCTGCCGAAAGGCTCGCGGCTGGTTGTGCCGATTATCTGCACTGCCACATTCGGCGCTCCGGTTGAACCGGCCGGGGAAGAAGAGAGCAAAGCGGACTTTTTAGTGCGGACCCGCCAGGCGTTAGAGGCAATACATAATGAAAGATAATGAATTATTCTGGATCTTCAGCGGGCTGTTCGGGTTCCTGGCGGTGGCAACGGTTATCGGCCTGATCCTGAAGCAGGTTAAGGGAAACACCTCGGTTATCAGTAACCTGAATGCCCGTATCCGCGCCTGGTGGCTGATGTGTATTATCGCCGCCGTGGCTATCAGCATCGGGCCCATCGGCTCTGTGGTGCTGTTTGCTTTTATGTCCCTGCTGGCACTGCGTGAGCTTATCACTCTGACGCCGACACACCGCGCCGACCACGGTGCCCTGTTCTGGTGCTTCTTTATCATTCTGCCGGTACAGTATGTGCTGGTCGGTGTTCAGTGGTATAACCTGCTGGCGGTCTTTATCCCCGTCTATGCGTTCCTGTTTATCCCGACCCGCATGGTGCTCTCCGGCGACACCCGCCACTTCCTGGAGCGCATGGCAAAAATCCAGTGGAGTGTGATGATTGCGGTTTACTGCCTCAGTTATGCTCCTGCACTGCTGGTACTGCCGATTCCGGATTTCACGGATAATATCAACCTGCTGCTGTTTCTGATGATCGTGGTTCAGATTTCTGACGTGCTGCAATATGTGTTCGGTAAACTGTTCGGCAAACGCCCGATTGTACCGAAACTCAGCCCGAACAAAACCGTTGAAGGCTTTATCGGCGGGATCCTCAGTGCGAGCTGTGTCGGTATGGCACTGTGGTGGGCCACACCGTTCAGCCCGTGGGCGGCATTCCTGCTCTCACTGTTGATTTGCCTGGCCGGTTTCGCGGGCGGGTTGTGTATGTCCGCCATCAAGCGGGACAGCGGGATCAAAGATTTCGGTGCCATGATTGAGGGTCACGGCGGCATGATGGACAGACTGGATTCCCTCTGCTTCGCAGCCCCGGTTTTCTTCCATGTGCTGAAATATTTTTATACCTGATGATTCAGGAAATTCTGCTGATCCGCCACGGTGAACCGGTGCCGGACAGAAAAACACCGCTGGCCCTGCGCAACCTCTGTGCCTGGCTGGCGGAATATGATGCGGGCGGAATTATCCCGCCGGCCGCTCCGCCTTTATCGCTGTCCGCTGAAGAATTGTCCCGTTATTTCCCGGTAGCCAGTCCGCTGTTTCGTACCACGGCATCCCTGGCCATTCTCGGGATCACACCCCGCGCCATTGTTGATGAACTGCATGAAGCAGTACTTCCCCTGTTCTCTCCTGCACTGCTGATGCCGGTAAAACTGCCGCCGATGTGGTGGGTAACCGCATTCCGGCTGCTGTGGCTGGCGGGTGGCGGAAAATCTGTTCCCTCTGTGGCACAGGTACGCGGACGGGCACAATGTGCCGCACAAATCCTCTCAGACTATGCACAGGAACATGGCGCTGTACTGGTCATGGCGCACCGGATTATCAATCACGCCCTGCGCCCCGCACTGGAACAATCCGGCTGGCGGATGACAGAAAAAACACATAACAGCTACTGGGGAATGATGCGGTTCACCCGTGACGCACCACACCGCTAATGTCAGCCGGTGTATTCTGAACCGCATACCTCCGCACATTCCGCCACATCCGCTCTGTATTGCTCACTTTCCCGTATAAGACTCTGCCTGCTTTGTTCCGCAGGCTGATCATCTGCTGCTGCCTTGCTTATTTTTAAATAGTTATTGCCATTAAATGAATATTTATGTATTTTTAATTAAAAATCACGCATAAAAATGAGGTTGTCATGTTTAAAAAATTAGTCTTTGCAGGCTGTTTATCATTATTAGCATTCACCGGGGTAAGCCAGGCCAAAGAAACCTATGTGATCGGTGCCGGCGGTACCTATCGCCCGTTTGAATTTGAAAACAGTGAAAAACAACTCGAAGGGTTTGATATCGATATTATCAAAGCGGTTGCTGCCGCCGAAGATTTTGACGTCAAATTAATCAACACGCCGTGGGAAGGTATTTTCGCCACACTGTCCGCCGGGGATCGCGATATTTTAATTTCCGGTATTACCATCACCGATAAACGCAAACAGATGGTGGATTTCTCCGCCCCGTATTTCCCGGCGGAACAGGCAATTGTGGTGAATGAAAATTCACCAATCAGCGCGTTATCTGAACTGAGTAAATATAATGTCGGTGTGGTGAACTCCAGCACCGGGGATATTGTGGTTTCTGATGTGCTCGGCAAAACCAGCACCGCCATCAAACGCTTTGATAATACTCCGCTGCTGTTACAGGAATTATATGAAGACGGCGTGGATGCGGCGGTCGGTGATGTCGGTGTCGTGAAGTTTTATATTAAAACCCATCCGGATAAGAAATTTAAACTGATTTACGACAATCATTTTGAAAAACAGTATTTCGGCATTGCCGTCGCTAAAGGTAATACGGAATTACAGGAAAAAATTAACCGTGGTCTGGCAAAAATTATTGCCGACGGTACTTACGCCAAAATCTATCAGAAATGGTTCGATAACGACGTACCTTCCCTGCCCGCGCAGTAATTCATTATTTATCTGATTAAAAACCCGCTTCTGCGGCGGGTTTGATCTGTTTTTTCAGGATGGATGTTATGTCAGCTTTCCGCTGGGAAATTATAGAAGAATACGCTCCGTTATTTATGGACGGGGCACTGATGACAATAAAATGTACCATTATCTGTGTCATCCTGGGGACTCTCTGGGGACTGACGCTCGGCCTCGGCCGGACAGCCCGTGCCGAACGCGGCCCGGCAAAATGGCTGCTGCTGTTCTTTGTGCAGTATCCGGTGCGGTTTTATGTCAGTGCATTTCGTGGCACGCCGCTGTTTGTGCAGATCATGGTGGTTCACTTCGCACTGGTGCCGCTGTTTATCAACCCGCGTGACGGCCTGATGGTCACCAGCGGTATTATTACCTCTGACACGGCCAGAATGCTGCGCTCTGAGTACGGTGCATTTCTCTCCTGTATTGTTGCTATCACACTCAATGCCGGGGCGTATGTTTCCGAGATTTTCCGCGCCGGGATCCAGTCCGTCGATCGCGGTCAGACAGAAGCCTCCCGCGCACTGGGCATGAGCTGGGGAAAAACCATGCGTAAGGTGATCCTGCCGCAGGCTTTCCGCCGTATTCTGCCGCCGCTGGGTAACAATGCGATCGCGATTGTCAAAGATTCCTCCCTGGCCTCTGCTATCGGCCTTGCCGACCTGGCATATGCCGCGCGGACAGTATCCGGCGCGTATGCAACTTACTGGGAGCCGTACCTGGTCATCTCCGTTATTTACTGGATGCTGACATTCCTGCTGGCGCAGTTGGTTCAATACACCGAAAGAAGGTTGAGCAGAAGTGATTCACGTTAATAATTTACAGAAAAAATTCGGCAATACTCATGTGCTGCGCGGTATCAGCTGTGATATCCGTCCGCAGGAAGTTGTCTGTGTGATAGGGCCGTCCGGCTCCGGAAAAAGTACCTTTCTGCGCTGCCTGAATGCCCTGGAACGCCCGGATTCCGGTGAGATTGTGGTAAACGGCACCGATGTGTGTGATCCGAAAACAGATCTGAACAAAATGCGCGAACATACCGGTATGGTATTCCAGCGCTTCAATTTGTTTCCGCATATGACGGTGCTGGATAACATTACCATGGCGCCACTGATGGTGTCCGGGCTGAAAAAAGCCGATGCGCTGCTTAAAGCGGAACGGTTACTGGAAAAAGTCGGGCTGCCGGACAAAATTGATGCCTGGCCGGAGAATTTATCCGGCGGTCAGCAGCAGCGCGTGGCCATTGCCCGTGCCCTGGCGATGGATCCGACGGTGCTGCTGTTCGATGAACCGACTTCCGCGCTCGATCCGGAGCTGGTCGGTGAAGTACTGAATGTGATGAAAGCGCTGGCCCATGAGGGTATGACAATGGTGATTGTGACCCATGAGATGAATTTTGCCCGCGAAGTGGCAGACCGCGTCTTTTTTATCGACCAGGGGATCATCCAGGAGTCCGGCACACCGGAGCAGATATTTAATCACCCGCAAAACCCGCGTACCGCCGCGTTTCTCAGCCGCGTGCTGTAGTTTTCGCTGCAGTGAATAGTGACTAAGGACAGAGACAAAACGTCTCTGTCCTTTTCTGTTTATGCGGTTAACTCACTGTGCGTAAAAACAAATTTGTTCACATCATATAACCCGAGACTGGTGAGTTTCAGTGTCGGGATCACCGGCAGAGACAGGAATGCCATCTGAATAAACGGCTCATCCAGCATCACCCCGCAATCGCGGCAGGCTGCTTTCAGCGATTCAATTTCAGCGGCGATTTCATCCGCCGTTTTATCACTCATCAGCCCGGCAATCGGCAGTGTCGCATGGCTCAGCACCCGCCCGTCCGCAACCACACACATCCCGCCGCCACCGGCAATCAGCTGATTCACCGCCAGCGCCATATCCATCGGATCAATACCGGCGACAACAATATTATGGCTGTCGTGGCTGACCGTTGACGCCAGAGCCCCGCGCGTCAGACCGAAATTATGCAGTAATGCGGTTGCCGGTGGTGTCTGGCGGCCATAGCGCTCAATCACCGCAAGCGAGCAGATATTATCGCAGTCATAGCGGCGTCCGTCCCAGCTGACCCGCTGCTCACAGGTGATCAGTTCATTCGGGATCACACTGATAGCACGGTACTCATGACCGGCAACCGGCACAAAAGCAAGAGATTGTGCTGTCACGGCCTGCCGGCGGACAGTATTCTGCATTGGCGGACGTGATGCTGCCTGTTTAGCCTTCCGCTCACGCAGCAGCGCCGCTTTATCCACCCAGCGCCCGCCGCACATAACCGCCTGAATATCGACTGTTTTCTCGTCCCGCAGCAGGACCAGATCCGCCTGTTTACCCGGCGCCACCAGCCCGAGGTTTTTCAGCCCGAAATGCCGGGCGGCAGACCAGCTGGCAACACGGTAAGCAATATGTACCGGAATCTGATGCTGATTGATCAGACGATACACCAGCGCATTCATATGCCCCTCGTGAATGATTTCCCACGGATTGCGATCATCGGTGCATAACAGACACTGCGGGCTGCTCATCGCGGTGATAAGCGGTGCCAGTGCATCCAGATTCCGTGCCGCCGACCCTTCGCGGATCATCAGCGCCATTCCCAGTGCCAGTTTTTCCAGCCCTTCCTCATAACGGTGCGATTCGTGACAGTTTTCAATCCCCCCGGCAATATAGCCGTTGAGATCTTTCCCGGTGACCATCGGGCAGTGACCATCCAGCGTCATATCGCGGAATGCATCCAGTTTATCCAGCGTTTCTGCCTCACCGGCAATCACCGCCGGGAAATTCATCATCTCCGCCAGTCCCAGCACATGGGAATGATCCTTGTATTTCAGCATCTCTGTCAGCGGGAAATCCGCGCCGTTCACATCACTGCCCGGTAATGCCGGTACACAGGAACTCACCTGAACAAACTGATTCTGCTGTGCCTGTTCCGCGCAGCGCAGAAACCATTCAATTCCCTCTTCGCCCATGACGTTCACGATTTCATGCGGATCACACACAATGGTCGTGACTCCCAGCGGCAGCGTGGCACTCTCAAAGGTGACCGGGGTCATCATGCCGGATTCAATATGCAGATGTGCGTCAATAAATCCGGGTACGACCACCGCATTTTTACCGTCGATGACCTGATGCGCCGGTGCATCCTTATATACCGTACCGACACCGGCAATGGCATTTCCGCTTATCACTACCGGGCCCGGAAATTCACCACCGTTAATCAGATCCAGAATCCGGACATTATCAATACGATAATCCGCCGGTGCCTCACTGCGGGCCACGGCGAGGAGTGTTGTCATTTCTTCGCGGCTGCGCGTGCAGGTGCGCTTATTTTTCTCACTGTTCATCACTGTCCCCCTGTTTTTCTCTCACATTGATAATGCGAATTCGCGGTGTTCTCTCTGTCCTGTGAGGTGTACCGGAATAAAGGTGATCCCCGCCGCAATTGTTACAAATTATTGCGACACAACCGGATGATTACGGTTTCTCACGGAATGTCATTACGATGCTGGCATTGATTATGCATTTATCAGACCAGTTATCTTTTCCCCGGGAGACAGGAGCATAAAATGGATAGTCAAACACCGGAAACCATCCGGGAAACAGGTGTACTGGGACGTTTATTCCGTTTACAGGCACACGGTACCACGGCACGAACCGAAGTTATCGCCGGTATAACCACCTTTCTTACCATGGTGTATATCATTTTTGTTAACCCGCAAATCCTCGGCGCTGCCGGGATGGATACACAGGCTGTCTTCGTCACCACCTGTCTGATTGCGGCATTTGGCTGTATTCTGATGGGCTGTCTGGCAAATCTGCCGGTCGCACTGGCACCGGCAATGGGGCTGAACGCCTTTTTTGCTTTCGGTGTGGTCAGCGCCATGGGTTACTCCTGGCAAATAGGGATGGGGGCTATCTTCTGGGGTGCACTCGGCATGCTGCTGCTGACGGTCTTCCGCATCCGCTACTGGATGATAGCCAATATCCCGCTGAGTCTGCGGGTGGGGATCACCAGTGGTATCGGGCTGTTTATCGCTATGATGGGGCTGAAAAATATCGGCCTGGTTGTGGCGAATCCGGCCACGCTGGTTTCCATGGGAGATCTGACCGCCCACTCCGTCTGGCTCGGCGCACTGGGCTTTTTTATTATCACGATTCTGGCCTCCCGCGGTATTCACGCAGCGGTGCTGATCTCCATTGTGGTTACTACACTGATTGGCTGGTGGCTGGGGGATGTCACCTATAACGGTATTTTCTCCATGCCGCCGGATGTTACCAGCGTGCTGGGTAAAGTGGATGTGGCCGGTGCCTTTAATATCGGGCTGTCAGGGATTATTTTCTCGTTTATGCTGGTTAACCTGTTTGACTCATCGGGTACCCTTATCGGGGTAACCGATAAAGCCGGACTGGCAGATAAAGACGGTAAATTCCCGAATATGCAGAAAGCCTTGTATGTGGACAGTGTCAGCTCCGTGATCGGCGGGTTTATCGGCACATCATCTGTCACCGCGTATATTGAAAGTACCTCAGGGGTTTCTGTCGGCGGCCGGACCGGGCTTACCGCCGTGGTGGTCGGGATCCTGTTCCTGCTGGTGATTTTTCTCTCCCCGCTGGCCGGAATGGTGCCAGCCTATGCGGTTGCCGGTGCGCTGATTTATGTCGGGGTGCTGATGACGTCGAGCCTGGCACGGGTAAACTGGAATGACCTGACTGACGCGGTACCTGCCTTTATCACCGCGATTATGATGCCGTTCAGTTTCTCCATCACAGACGGTATTGCGCTTGGTTTTATCTCTTACTCTGTGATGAAGCTGGGGACCGGGCGCTGGAAAGAGCTGAATCCGTGTGTGATTCTGGTTGCCCTGCTGTTTGTGCTGAAGTTTGTGTTTGTCGACCACTGATGTTTCTGCCGGATGGCGGGTTTCCCGTCATCCGGGCATTATTTTGTTTTCTCTTTCAGGCGATGATGCAGCGCCTTAAACGGAATAGCCAGGCCGAGCGTCAGGAAAATAAGAAACACAAACCCTATATTGACATAATCTTCTTTACTGTTTTCAGTCACCGGTTCCGGCTCAGCCGCCGCCGGTTCCCCTTCCTCATTAATCCCGAAATCCCCGTGATGATAATCCGCCAGAATCTCCTGTGCTCTGGTTAACTCATCCTGATTAACCAGCAACTTCACACCGCCGACAGCCTGAGCATACATCTGGTTATTCCAGACAATATTTTCATCCAGCAGCATCACCTCAATCCCTTCGGATTCCAGCAATCCGGCTTCAATCCTGGCATCCAGCGGCGACAGATACTGAGCCAGTAATGCATAGCGACTGCGTGTCGGGTGTATATTCCACATAATACCTCCTTCGGTTGGCTGCCCTGACTGAATAGCCCGTATTCCGGCCGGCGTCAGTGCGTAATAGCAGAAAGGATCGGCGATAATTTCCGGGAAAACAACCTGAATTTAGCCTTTTTGCAGCAGGAATAAGTTTAATGACCAGTTTCGCTATAACACTTTAAACTGTTCTAATCCAGCCGGGTGATATAAAAAAACATCAATAACTTCCCTTTATGATACTGACAACATAAATTTTTTATGGAAGATTTTAATAAAAAATTATTTGATTAATAAAATATGAAGAACACTATTTTTACAGCCATTGTATTCCCGTCAAATATCCTTTAGCATTTAGTGCTGAAAAAACTTAATCCTATTCCGAATATTGATCTTTGACCTGATGCTGAAAAAATATAAATACCCGCTGTTATTTGTCGCTGCCATGCTGTTGAGTTATCTCACCAATACATTCTTGTATCAGCGTGATTCAACCGGCCCGCATTTAGCCACCCTGTTTTTGGTTTTATGTACCGTTATTCTTCTGAACTGTAAACACTGGCTGCCTGCCGTTGCAGGATTTATTATTACACTAATTTTTTCACTGGAAGTCGGTTATTTCACCGAATTCCACGAACGAATTTCTGCCGGTGTTCTCGATTCAGCACTGGAAACAAATAATTCTGAAGCAACACTGATGCTGGGGCACTATTTATATTCCATCATATTGCCTGCCCTGTGCATAAGCGTATTAATTTTTATCTGCTTCCGGAGAAAAAGACTCCGCCTTCCCCGCTGGTTTACATTATCACCGGTGTTCATTTTCGGCTTTCTGATGATTTCCCTGCTCCGTGAAGTCATCCCGGAATACCGTAATTTATCCATTAATTTCAGCGAAGACCCTTATGAACTGGGGACGTATCTCCGCGAGAAATTTCCTGTTGTCGCCGGAAATATTATGTATGTTTCCTCCGTTGCTCTCAGCCATGACAAGTATACGGAGAATTATCCTGACCGGAAACCAAACCGGGTGCTGGCGTCTGCCGGAAAACCACAGAATAAACTCATCATCTTTATCATCGGAGAATCATCATCTCCGTCCAGATATCATATCTACGGGTATTCCAAAGAAACAACACCGGAAATGGAACGCATTTTTCATGGGTGACAAGGCCTGCGTGACAGACAAAGTGCATTCATCCTCCCCGATAACACGGGATTCCATTTCATTGTCACTTTCATTTTACACACCGGAAAGCGAAGAAAATTTATTCCGTCAGAAATCGGTTATTGAAATAGCACAGGATCAGGGATACAAAACTTACTGGCTGGGCGCTCAGTCTCTGGTCGGCGTTAACGGTTCAAAATATGGCTATCTTGCCCGGCGGAATAATACTGTTATTGTGGAAGAAAACAATGACATGAAACTGCCTGAGTTATTAAAGCAGGCGCTGGCCGAGCCAGATGAATACAAATTTATTATTCTGCATTTATGGGGCAACCACATGCCTTATACAAATTATACAGAAACAGAAAAGCAGCAGCTGAATGACGCCGGTGACTATGATCTGACCATTCGTCACACCGATAATGTGATTGGCCGTCTTTATGATGAAGTTGAATCAGTAACCGATGACTATATTTTCATCTACACCTCCGATCACGGAGAAATTGTCGGTAAAGGCCACGGTTTTTCCAAAGGCGCGGATCAATTCCTGATTCCGTTTTTATATAAATCAGGGAATCCGTCTTATGGCTGTGAATTTATTGAAAAATACCGCAATCAGGATGGCTGGATCAGCGGATTAATGAACAAATATATTTTATCTGAACTGCTTGGTTATTCATTAGACCAGTCGATTGCGGAACCGGATAAACAGCATGATCGGATCCTTTCAACTGACGGTTATGCGATTCCGTTTTCATCTTATTTCAACAAGAATAAGTAAGCAGCCGCATACTGTTCAGTTATAAAATGCCGGGCAAACCGGACGCAGTATACCGGTCTGTCACTTCCGGTATGCTGTCCCCGCCATTAAAGATTGACAGGACAGAACGGAAATGGTTTATTTCGTTGCAGGCGTCATTTTTACATCAGTATCAGACATATAAAAATCCTGTGACTGAATAACCAGCAATATGCTAAGAGTCGATTATATGAGCAGCAACGCTTTAGTCTCGGTCATCATTCCGGCATACAATGCTGAAAAATTCATCGGCCGCGCTCTGGACAGTGTGATAAAACAGACCTGGCCGTCGGTCGAAATAGTCATTATTGATGATGGTTCGTCAGATAATACCGCCGCCGTCTGCCGGGAGTATATGAGCAGCCACGATCACATCCGGTATATCCGGAAACAGAACGGCGGCGTTTCATCCGCACGTAATGAAGGTATTAAAGCGGCCTCCGGATGCTATATCTGCTTTCTGGACAGCGATGACACTTATGAACCGGACTTTATCCGGACACTGGTGAGTAAAGTCACACAGGATGACCGGGATTTCGCCTACTGTTTATTCAGAAAAATACATTCCGACGGCCATATTACACAGTCAGTATGCTATGACAACACAGATACCGTTATTACCGACTTTCTGAACTTTGATTATTTTGATATCTGCTGTTTAATGCTGAAAAAAGAGTTTCTGGATAAGAATAATTTATTTTTTGATTCATCCATGGTTGTGGGTGAAGATGTTTTATTTATCCTTGAATGTCTGAACAAAGGCGCCTTTTCCTATATTAAAGAGTATTTATACAATTATATTTATCACAGTGAATCACTGATGAATAAAAAATGGAAGAAGGCGGATTACATCAGTGACCTGGATGCCTGGAAAAAAATTCTTTCTTACATCGCTGAGACGTATAATAAACCGGATAAATCATCCGTTTTCAGTAAAGTCCGCGCTAAAGTATTAAGCCTGCAGATTCAGTTTATGTGGAACATGCTGGCTACCGGTCTTTACCCGGATTTAAAGTCTTATATCAAAGACTTCAGCTACCATAAATCTGATTTTACATTAATCAGAAAACCGGGAAAAAACAAATTCCGTCTGAATATTGTATTATCCGGTAATATTTTCGTGTGGCGTATAGCACGTAAATTTCTGACAAAGAAAAAAAACATCATCCCTGCCGGTTAGGTATATATAACAGGGAGTGTCAGATTATAATGTTATCTGAACATTCCCTGTTATCCTGCATGAACCTGTTATGACAGCCCCTGTCAGATTAATCCGTAAAAATCTTTTTAGGTTGAGCATTCCATTACCGTCGAGCCGCGCGCTGATAAGGCGATTGCCAAAAAATAACCTGCGATTCCGCCATCTGAATAATACCAGTCCGGAAAATTCCCCGCAGATAATATGCACTGCGGGGATCGTTTTATATTGCCAGTAATTTATCCAGCCCTGCCATTTTCACTGAGCCATGTGAAATAAAACAGAGCTGATACCAGAGAGAACCACTTTCTGACTGCAGTTTTTCCGTATAAAACGCATTGGCTGATAATGCACGGATAAGCAATCCTGTCCGGTAAAGCATGACGGCTATAATAATGGCGGATAATCCCGCAAACAGGGTGGTCAGGCTGACGATATCCGTATCTGTCCGGATATACTGAATCAGTAACAGCACAATAAAACCCAGTTGAGTGATACCTTTCAGTAACAGCAGGCGGAAGAAAAAATCCTTCATATTTTGTTCAAGTGCAAAACACGGATTTTTTAAAATCGCCCGCTCTTCTTTCACCGGTATGCTGTAAACATACACTATCCAGTGGCTGATATCATGGCTGCGGGAAACCAGCCCCTTCTCTTTTAATGTATGTAACCGGAGAGAAACCACCAACTGCCAGACAATTCCGTGAAATAACAAATAAAGCAGAAATGCATTCATGCCCCAAAAACCGGTAAGCACCGCGAGTAATATAAAAAAGGCAACTCTTCCTGAATAGATCCAAAAAGGGACAACCTGGTAATTCATCGTCATTCCCTGTGTTTTTTTGTCCATAAATACCATTCCGCAATAAAAAACACCCCTGAAATATATCACCAGTATAACCGGAAAATCCCCAAAATATACTATTCTGACCCGTTACCGCCGGTTTGGGTTTTCTTATTAATGTTACTGCAAAAAATGCCCTTTTCTGATGTTTCGTAAACCAGCGTGACATTATTTTCACCCATAAAAAAACTAATGCGAAACAATAGCCTGCAGGCTATATCACACAACAACCCCATGAATTTAACGGAAAATTTCTCGTTACTCATTCTGAGAAATGTGTCACACTATTCGCTTACAGCACCATTTTTGAATGAATAAAAATAATGGTTATTTTTTAGCTTAACGGATTTGTTTATGGACGAAAAAACGCCTGCCACGCCGCCACGCGGCGAACTCAAACGCAGTTTAACCAACCGGCATATTCAGCTGATTTCCATCAGCGGAGCAATCGGCACCGGGTTATTTATGGGCTCCGGTAAAACGATTTCACTGGCAGGCCCTTCGGTATTATTTGTCTATATGATCATCGGGTTTGTCTTATTCTTTGTCATGCGGGCAATGGGCGAGATCCTGCTGTCAAACCTGAATTATAAATCGTTCAGTGATTTTGCCGGTGACCTGATTGGCCCGTGGGCCGGTTTTTTTGTCGGCTGGACATACTGGTTCTGCTGGGTAATAACCGGTATTGCCGATGTGGTAGCCATTACCGGCTATATCATGCACTGGGCACCTGATTTTCCGCGCTGGGTCAGCTCGCTGCTCTGTATTTTACTGTTACTGTCCCTGAACCTGGCAACGGTTAAATTATTCGGCGAGATGGAATTCTGGTTTTCCATGATAAAAATTGTCGCAATTGTCGCGCTGATTATTATCGGCGGCATTCTTATCGGCACACATTTTGTTTCACCGGAAGGGCATGAGGCGGCGTTATCCAATATCTGGTCCGACGGAGGCATGTTCCCGAAAGGGATAATCGGATTCTTTGCCGGGTTCCAGATAGCCATTTTTGCCTTTGTCGGTATCGAACTGGTGGGTACTGCCGCAGCGGAAACCCGTGACCCGGTGAAATCCCTGCCGCGTGCCATTAATGCTATTCCGTTCCGGATTATTGCATTTTATGTGCTGGCGCTGATTATTATTATGTCTGTCACGCCGTGGCGCTCCATTCCGGCAGATAAAAGCCCGTTTGTGGAACTGTTTGTTATGATCGGCGTTCCGGCGGCAGCGAGCCTGGTGAACTTTGTGGTGCTGACAGCCGCCGCATCCTCCGCAAACAGCGGTGTGTTTTCCACCAGCCGGATGCTGTTCGGGTTAGCCAAACAAGGCAGCGCACCAAAACAATTCTGCCGTCTGTCAAAACAGGCAGTACCGGCCACCGGACTGATTTTCACCTGCATCTGTTTGTCTGTCGGGGTGATTCTGCTCTACTTTATCCCTGATGTGATGCATGTGTTTACTCTGGTAACAACAGTATCCGCTATCCTGTTTATGTTTATCTGGAGCATGATCCTGTACAGCTACATTATGTTCCGCCGCCGTCGTCCGGAGCTGCATGCCGCATCAGTCTATAAAGTACCGTTCGGCAGCTGGATCCCGTGGGTGTGTCTGTCCTTCTTTGTCTTTGTAATTGTATTGCTGACACTGGAGAGCGATACCCGTCAGGCACTGCTTGCCACGCCGTTATGGTTTATCCTGCTGGCAGTCGGTTACCGGAATGTCAGAAAGCACCGCCTTGCGGAAACACAAAAGTAGCGGACAAAAAAATCCCGGCAACGCCGGGATTTTTGTTTTTATACTCTGTTACTCAGTCCGTCCGAGGTAACGGTCTTCCGCCTCAGCGAAACGTCCCTGAACTGATTTGTCCGGCTCACGGCCTGCCAGGCTGACCACCACAATAGCAATACCGGCCAGAATAAAGCCCGGGATAATTTCATATAAATTAAACCACTTATATTCTATCCAGATAAGAACCGTCACCGCGCCGGTAAACATCCCCGCCAGTGCGCCGTTACGGGTCATCCGCTTCCAGATAACAGAGAACAGGATAACCGGCCCGAATGCTGCGCCGAACCCGGCCCATGCGTTACTGACCAGCCCCAGCACTTTGTTATTTTTATCCATCGCAATGTAAATAGCGATCGCCGCAATCACCAGCACCATAATGCGCCCGACCAGCACCATCTCTTTCTGTGAGGCATTCTTACGGAAAAACGGTTTGTAGATATCTTCCGTCAGGGCACTGGCACTGACCAGCAGCTGACAGCTCAGGGTACTCATGACCGCTGCCAGGATGGCAGAGAGCAGAATACCGGCAATCCACGGATTGAATAAGATAGAGGTCAGGCTCATGAAAATCCGCTCGCGGTTTTCAGTCACCGAGCCCGCCAGTTCCGGGTTCTGCTGGAAGAAGGCAATACCGAAGAAACCGACACAAATGGTTCCCGCAAGGCAGAGGATCATCCAGGTCATACTGATACGGCGTGCACTGCGGATGGTGTGATGAGAATCCGCCGCCATAAAGCGCGCCAGGATATGCGGCTGCCCGAAATAGCCCAATCCCCAGCCCAGCAGGGAGATAATCGCGACAATATCCAGCCCGCGGAACATATCCACATACGCCGGGCTTTTTGCTTCGATAATTGCCAGTGCAGTATCAAACCCGCCGACAGACACAATCACCATAACCGGTGTCAGGATCAGGGCGAAAATCATCAGTGTCGCCTGCACGGTATCTGTCCAGCTTACCGCCAGGAACCCGCCGAGGAAGGTATAGGCAATAGTTGCCCCTGCCCCGAGCCACATGGCTTTTTCATAACTGATACCGAAGGTGCTTTCAAACAGCAGACCACCGGCCACGATGCCGGAAGCACAGTAAATGGTGAAGAAAATCAGGATCACGGCTGCAGAGACAATCCGCAGAACACGGCTTTTATCCTCAAAACGCTGCGTAAAGTAATCCGGCAGCGTCAGCGCATGGTTGACTTCCGTCTGAAGGCGCAGACGACCGGCAACAATCCGCCAGTTAAGCCAGGCACCGATACACAGACCGATGGCAATCCAGGATTCGGAAATACCGGAGAAGAAAACCACACCCGGTAATCCCATCAGCAGCCAGCCGCTCATGTCGGATGCACCGGCGGATAATGCAGTCACAAAACTGCCCATCCGGCGGCCGCCGAGAATATAGTCGTCGAAGTTATTGGTGGAGCGGTAGGCCATATAGCCGATGAACAGCATCCCGGCGATATAGACAATAAATGTCACAATCAGCGGTGTGGTCAGCGTCATTGTCATAATTAAGTTCCTGTACTGAATTTATAGTCCGTCACGTATCAGCATTGCGTGTACCAATCGCTGTACAGGATGCGCGTCACACCGGTGTTACTGTGTTGCACATCGCCTCAGCCATCCCTGGTCTGCACAGACAATGCCCCGTCAATTATCATTATTTGTTAAATCTGTGATGAGTTGTGTTCAGCCCGATAGTAACGACAACAACAATAAAACAACAATTAATTAACGATACTAAAGTGAAGATTTGTGATTTTTATCACGGGATATGTCATCAGAAAGTGATGCGGTTAATCACCTGATTTAATCATTATACGCCTTAAAACTGACAATATACTATTGTTATATAATGATTTTATTTTAACCAATACAGTTTGTTTCTTAATCATTTTCTCAGATCAGTATAAAACAGCGACATTATTCACACTTTGCACATCTCTTTATTTAACAATGTTGCACAAAGTTGCAACCTCATAGATATTAATGTGCAACGCATGACCTGTTGCCGTTTATGAGGAGTGAACATGGTGAGTACCACAATGGGCGTCAGACTGGATGATGAAACCCGTGAGCGGATCAAAGCCGCAGCGCAAAAAATTGACCGCACGCCGCACTGGCTGATCAGACAGGCTATTTTTGATTACCTGGCTCAGCTCGATTCTCTGCCGGACGGCGCACTGCCCGCTGCCGGTATCCCTTCCGCACAGGAAGATGAAACTGTACCGGCTGAGCCGCCGGTCAGCTGCCAGCCGTTTCTGGAGTTTGCCGGTGATATCCTGCCGCAATCCGTGACCCGCGCAGCTATCACATCCGCATACCGCATTCCGGAGCCGGAAGCAGTCGCTATGCTGCTGCCGCAGGCGCAACTCTCCCCGGATGCCGCACAGGCCACGCATAAACTGGCTTACGGTCTGGCAGAAAAGCTGCGTAATCAGAAAAACAGCAGCGGACGCGCCGGGCTGGTACAGGGACTGCTTCAGGAATTCTCCCTCTCCTCCCAGGAGGGGATCGCGCTGATGTGCCTGGCGGAAGCACTGCTGCGTATTCCGGATAAAGCCACCCGCGATGTGCTGATCCGCGATAAAATCAGCCACGGTGACTGGAATTCTCACCTCGGCCAGAGCAAATCCATGTTTGTTAATGCCGCCACCTGGGGACTGCTGTTCACCGGTAAGCTGGTTGCCACGCATAATGAAGCGGGACTGAGCCGCTCACTGAACCGCATCCTCGGCAAAAGCGGTGAGCCGCTGGTGCGCAAAGGCGTGGATATGGCAATGCGCCTGATGGGCGAGCAGTTTGTTACCGGTGAAACCATCGCCCGTGCGCTGGCAAACGCCCGCAAAAATGAAGCCAAAGGCTTCCGCTATTCTTACGATATGCTGGGCGAGGCCGCACTGACAGCCGCAGATGCACAGGCCTATCTGGTCTCTTATCAGCAGGCTATCCACGCCATCGGCAAAGCCTCCGCCGGACGCGGTATTTATGAAGGGCCGGGTATCTCCATCAAACTTTCTGCCCTGCACCCGCGCTACAGCCGCGCGCAGTATGACCGTGTGATATCCGAACTTTATCCGATCCTGCGCGACCTGGTGGTGATGGCGCGTCAGTATGATATCGGTATCAATATTGATGCGGAAGAAGCTGACCGCCTGGAAATCTCCCTCGATTTACTGGAGAAACTCTGTTTTGACCCGCAGCTGGCGGGCTGGAACGGCATCGGTTTTGTTATCCAGGCTTATCAGAAGCGCTGCCCGGTCGTGGTGGATTATCTGATTGACCTGGCATCGCGCAGTCAGCGCCGTCTGATGATCCGTCTGGTGAAAGGCGCTTACTGGGACAGCGAAGTCAAACGCGCCCAGGTGGACGGGCTGGAGGGTTATCCGGTCTATACCCGCAAGGTTTATACGGATATCTCTTACCTCGCCTGTGCCCGTAAACTGCTGTCAGTACCGAATCTGATTTATCCGCAGTTCGCCACCCACAACGCCCACACCTTATCCGCGATTTATCAGCTGGCGGGCAATAACTATTATCCCGGTCAGTATGAGTTCCAGTGTCTGCACGGCATGGGTGAACCGCTGTATGAGCAGGTGGTCGGCAAAGTGGCGGACGGCAAACTGAACCGGCCGTGCCGCGTGTATGCACCGGTTGGTACCCATGAAACCCTGCTGGCTTATCTGGTCCGCCGCCTGCTGGAAAACGGCGCGAATACCTCCTTTGTCAACCGGATCGCCGACGGCACTATTCCGCTGGAGATGCTGGTGGAAGACCCGGTTGCGGCAGTTCAGGCAATGGCCGCCAAAGAAGGTGCTGTCGGTCTGCCGCATCCGAAAATCCCGCTGCCGCGCAATCTGTACGGCAATACGCGGGTCAATGCCGCCGGTCTGGATCTGAGTAACGAGCATCGTCTGGCGTCACTGTCGAGTGCCCTGCTCAGCCACGCCGGGGACAATCTGCTCAGTGAACCACTGACCGGCGGAACATTTATACCGTCCGCACCGGCAGAGCCGCAGCCGGTCAGAAACCCGGCGAATCATCATGATATTGTCGGTCACGTTCGTCCGGCCACAGAAGATGAAGTGGATCATGCCCTTGCCACCGCCTCCGGTGCAGCGGAGATCTGGTTCGCCACCCCGGCACAGGAACGGGCGGATATCCTTATCCGCGCCGCACAGCTGATGGAAGATCAGTTGCAGCCGCTGCTCGGGATCCTGGTGCGGGAAGCCGGTAAGACCTTTGCCAACGCGATTGCCGAGGTCCGTGAAGCCGTTGATTTTCTCAATTATTATGCCTCTCAGGTGAAAACTCACTTTGCCGGTGATACGCACCGTCCGCTGGGGCCGGTGGTCTGTATCAGCCCGTGGAACTTCCCGCTGGCAATTTTCACCGGTCAGGTAGCCGCTGCCCTCGCCGCCGGAAACCCGGTGCTGGCGAAACCGGCGGAACAGACTCCGCTGGTGGCAGCTGTTGCCGTTTCACTGCTCCATGACGCCGGTGTCCCGCGTGAGGTGCTGCAACTGCTGCCGGGTGACGGCGAAACAGTCGGTAACCAGCTGGTGTGTGATCCGCGTGTTCAGGGCGTGATGTTTACCGGCTCCACCGCGGTCGCGAAGATTTTACAGCGCAATCTGGCCGCCCGTCTGAGTACCGAAGGCCGCGTGATCCCGCTGATCGCCGAAACCGGCGGCCTGAATGCGATGGTCGTGGATTCCTCCGCCCTGACAGAACAGGTGGTCACCGATGTGGTCAGTTCCGCCTTTGACAGTGCGGGTCAACGCTGTTCAGCGCTGCGTCTGCTCTGCATCCAGGAGGATGTGGCCGATCGCACCATTGAAATGCTGAAAGGCGCGATGGCGGAATGTCGTCTCGGCAACCCGGACATACTGGCAACCGATATCGGCCCGGTGATTGATGAAGAGGCACATAACGGTATCCGCCAGCATATTCAGCAAATGCGTGGTAAAGGCAGACCGGTGTATCAGTCCGCCTTCGGGATGGAAACCGGTTCACCGGCGATTCTTAACGGCACCTTTATCCCGCCGACGCTGATTGAGCTGGATGATGTCTCTGAACTGACACGGGAAATTTTCGGCCCTGTCCTGCATGTGGTCCGCTACCCGCGTGACACGCTGCCGGAACTGGCGGAGAAAATTAATGCCGCCGGTTACGGGCTGACATTCGGTATCCATACCCGTATCGATGAAACTATCGCACAGCTTACGCAACAGATTGAAGCCGGGAATATTTATGTCAACCGCAACATTGTCGGTGCGGTGGTCGGTGTTCAGCCGTTCGGCGGCGAAGGGCTTTCCGGCACCGGTCCGAAGGCAGGCGGCCCGCTTTATCTCCACCGTCTGCTGGCGGAACAGCCTGATGATTCGGTGGTCAGCCTTCTGGCAGAACAGGATGATCTCAATCCGCCGGATGTCACTCTGCGGACACAGTTACTGGCGCCGTTTGATACTTTCCTCACCTGGCTGGAAGCGCAGCGCCGCCACGATGTGCTGACAGCGGTTATCCGTTACGGCGAGTTATCACAGGCCGGTACCTGCCGTCTGCTGCCGGGGCCGACCGGGGAGCGCAACAGTTATTATCTGCTGCCGCGCGGAACCATTCTCGGCCTGAATGATTCAGAACAGGATGCTTTGCTACAACTGGGTGCCACACTGGCAGCGGGCTGCCGTCAGCTCTGGCCTGCGGCGGAACATACCCGTTCACTGTATAACACTCTGCCGGACAGCGTCCGCGCGCAAATCACACTGACAGAAGAGTGGTCAGCGGATGGTGTGGTCTTTAACGGTGTGATTTTCCATGGTGACAGTGACCTCCTGCAGGCAGTAAACCGGGATGTGGCTGCACGCGGCGGTGAAATTGTGCCGGTTGCCGGGCTCAGTCACGGTGATACACAGATCCCGCTGATGCTGTTACTGCATGAGCGTGCGGTCAGTGTGAATACCGCAGCGGCAGGCGGAAACGCCAGTCTGATGACTATCGGCTGATAATCACGGAGTCTTAAAACGGAAAAAGGGAACGAGAGTTCCCTTTGTTTTATCATTTACTGATAAAAAATGGTCTGACTGATAAATCAGTGTTTGCCCTGCCAGTCAAGATACTGTTCGTACTTGCGCAGTGCGATGTTGTAGTTGCTCAGGGCGGAGTCAGATAAATCTTCACTCAGCTGAGCCTGGATAATTTCAGTGGAGAATTCTGTGGTGGCCGGGAAGGCTTTGGAGGACAGCAGTTCATCGAGACGGCGCAGACGGACAACATATTCGCGCACGGTACTGTGGCTCATTTCCGTTTCTTCAAACAGATACTGTTTGAATGCCATGATATCGAAATAATCGGTTGCACTGTTGCAGTAGATCTCGCTGCAGAAACGGCAGAGTGCCACAAATTTGTCCTGTAATCCCATCCAGGTGGTGTCATCGATCATATCTGTCATTTCAGAAATAGCTTCTTTATTGATCAGCTGACCGTTGAAAACCAGGGAGATGCGATCGAGGGTTTTGTGACAATGACTGCAGTGAGTCTGACTGTGTTTGAAGTCTTTAATGTAACGGCTTACGGGCCGTTTCTTTTGTTTTGAAACAGACATATTCTGGCGCCTTGTGTAGTCTAGTCTAATAAAAATAAATCAAAGATAAAGTCAAAGTTACTTCATGGATTTTAAGCGCGCCCGCAGCCTTTTGATTGCCTGGCTGTGTAACTGGCTGACGCGGGATTCCCCCACTTCCAGCACTGCGCCTATCTCCTTGAGGTTCAGCTCTTCCTGATAGTAAAGAGTCAGAACCAGTTTTTCACGTTCAGGCAGTTGTTTTATCGCCTCAACCACCTGGTGACGCAAACTCTCGTCTACCAACAAACCGAGCGGGTTGCCCCCGTCATCATCATCACGGACGGGTTCGCAGCTCTCACCGTGGATTTCGTGCCACTCATCGTATGAAAACAGCTGGCTGTTATTGGTATCGGTTAAGACCTGACGGTATTCTGCGATATCCATCTGTAACGAATCAGCGATTTCCTGCTCTGCGGCTGCACGCCCCAGAGACTGTTCGAGCGCACGCACGGCTTTGGTTATTTCCCGCGCCTGACGGCGCACACTGCGGGGGGCCCAATCTCTTCCCCGCAATTCATCCAGCATTGCCCCGCGGATCCGTTGTACCGCATAGGTTGCAAAGGTGGCACCCTGCATGGCGTCAAAACGCTCCACTGCATGCAGCAAGCCGATACCCCCGGCCTGAATTAAGTCGTCAATATCAACGCTTGCCGGTAATCTAACCTGCAACTTCAGGGCTTCGTGCCGGATAAGGGGATAATAACGCTCCCACAGGCTATTTTTGTTGATAACACCTTCGGCGGTATACAAATCACTCACAACCTGAAACACCCTTCGAGATTCATGAAAGGCTTTTATTATCGTGCCCTGAAAAGAATTCAATCCGGTGAGTAGTGAGGTAAATCACGCCTTATTTGCCTTATCCTAAATCACCTCATTAACAAATAGCAATACTCTCTTTCATTTTTATCATAAATTTTGCAAAATTCCGGTTATTTTATATGACAAAAAGAAAAATAGGCGTTCATTAATAGAATAAAAAAACAAATAGTTAGAATATTATTTGTTCTGTTATGGGTAACACCTATAAAAAAAGGTCAGAATATTCTGACCTTTTAAACACGCTAAAGCAACTACGTAAATTAACGTAACAGGCTCAGAACACCCTGAGGAACCTGGTTTGCCTGTGCCAGAACAGCGGTACCCGCCTGCTGCAGGATCTGACCACGGCTCATGTTAGACACTTCTGTTGCGAAGTCAGCGTCCTGGATACGGCTGCGTGCTGCGCTCAGGTTGTTAACAGAGTTGTTCAGGTTGTTGATGGTAGACTGCATACGGTTCTGGAATGCACCCAGTTTTGAACGGTATGAGTCAACAGTTTTCAGTGCTTCGTCCAGTTTTTTGGTGGTTGCATCGTTGACTTTGTCAGCATCTGCTTTGGACTTGATATCAGTCAGTTTATCACCAACGACCAGGTTACCTTGTGTCGCTTTAGCTCCGTCTTTTTCGAAGGTTTTCACTTCAAAATAATCCGCACCTTTCTTAGCAACGATAGTACCGGTTGCTGTTTCAAACAGTTCGTGGCCTTTCAGATCAACAGTCGTAAATGTTGCATCTACTTTAGCAGCCTCTGCTTTTTCTGCTATTGCATCAAGCTTAGTATCTGATTTCAGAGCAGTATAAGTCGGCAGTTCGAAATCTTTCAGACCCAGTTTAGCCAGATCAATTTTCTGCATATCCAGTTCAATGACTTCACCGTCGTTTGCACCAACCTGGAAGTTCATTTTAGTGCCCTGCTCCAGCACTTTAATGCCGTTGAACTGAGTTTGTTCAGAAATACGTTTGATTTCTGACAGGCGCTCGTTCACTTCTTCCTGGATAGAACCGATATCGCTCTTGGAGTTAGTACCGTTTTTCGCCTGAACGGTCAGTTCACGGATACGCTGGATGTTGTCGTTGATTTCGTTAACAGCACCTTCAGCAGTCTGTGCGATAGAGATACCGTCGTTAGCGTTACGGGAAGCCTGTGCCAGGCCTTTTACGTTAGCGGTGAAACGGTTGGCGATTGCCTGGCCTGCAGCGTCATCTTTTGCGCTGTTGATGCGGGCACCTGAAGACAGACGCTCAATTGCAGTGCCTAATACGCCCTGTGAACGGTTTAAGTTGTTCTGAGTAACCAGAGACAGAACGTTAGTATTGATAACCTGTGCCATGATATATGTCCTTGTTATTGAAAATAATAAACAGCGTTTATCTGTTTGGCTTTCTGATTTTCGCCAGCAATAACACTATCGGCACCCTGAGAGACCACTTTAGGTTTTTTGGTAAATATTTTTAGAAAATTGTCGCAGAAATGGTTTCCTCAGACATAAAAAAAGCCGGAACAGTGGTTCCGGCCAAACCATAACACAGAGGAATTGCCTGATTTATAATGAAATAATGATTAACGCAGTAAGCTCAGTACTGACTGTGGTACCTGGTTTGCCTGCGCCAGCACTGATGTTCCCGCCTGCTGCAGAATCTGGCCACGACTCATATTAGAAACTTCAACGGCAAAATCGGCATCCTGAATACGACTGCGTGCGGCACTCAGGTTGTTAACAGAGTTGTTCAGGTTATTGATGGTGGACTGCATACGGTTCTGGAATGCACCCAGCTGGCTGCGCTGAGTATCCACTTTGGCCAGGGCATCATCCAGCGTCTTCAGGATTTCATCTGCCGGAGGTTTCGTACCTGCTGCCAGTACCTTGATTTCACGGCTGGTATCAACACTGACGTTAGCATGATAATCTGTACCGGTAGCATCTTTTTCCACACCGGTTACTTTTGCTTCATAAGTAACATCTTTCGTTCCCTCTTTACCGTCATCTATTTTACCGGTGACCAGGTAGGTATCTTTTATTGCAACGCCGTTTTCATCTTTGGCTTCTTTCAGCTCTGTCGGTGCTGTAGACCAGGTCACACCTGAGAATTCAAATGATGCTGCTTTATTTGGCGTTGAGGCACCATCGTCAAATTCATCTGCAGTTTTCGTTGCACCTTCCTGACGATACACGGCACTCAGTGTGGAGAAATCCATACCTTTCAGACCCAGCGCCTCACGGTCAACTTTCTTCAGATCAATATCGATTGTTTCACCATCATTGGTACCAACCTGGAAACTCATTTTTTTATCGCCGGATAAAACTTTGATGCCGTTGAACTGCGTTTGTTCTGAAATACGGTCAATCTCTGCCAGGCGCTGGTCAACTTCTTCTTTTATAGAGTTGATATCGCTTGCCGAGTTAGTGCTGTTTTTGGCCTGCACACCCAGCTCACGAATACGCTGGATGTTATCGTTGATTTCATTGATAGCACCTTCCGTTACCTGCGCCAGTGAAATACCGTCACTTGCATTACGGGATGCCTGGGTCAGACCTTTCACATTGGCGGTAAAGCGGTTGGCAATCGCCTGACCTGCAGCATCATCCTTTGCACTGTTAATACGGGCGCCGGAAGAAAGACGTTCAATGGCAGTTCCTAACACGCCCTGAGAACGATTTAAATTATTCTGGGTAACCAGTGACAGAACATTGGTATTAATAACTTGTGCCATAACGATATTTCCTTTTTTTGTATGAAATAATGTGAGTTATTTTTGCCGTCGCTGCGGAGTAATACTGTTAACGGGCGATAATTCACTTTATTTACAGACAAAAAGTCGTCATTTTATCAATATCAGGCACATTTATCCGGATAACGCATTTTGTGAGATTTGTAATCAAATTGCTGCCCCCGACGCTCATTTTTGTTTCTTTATCTTAATGGTGACAATAACCCTGCTTTCCCTGCGCAACTCTGCCCATCATTTTTTGCCGTTAACGCTAAAATTCTTCCGCTGCCAACCGATAACTATGTAAAACCAATCAAATTCAGGAGAAGTACATGGCAGGCATAGCATCGTTAGGCGTCGGCGCAAATATGGACCTTAATCAGCAAATGGACATGCTGGAAAAAGCAGAAATGCGCCGTCTGGAGCCGTTAACTGCCCAAAAAACAGCGTGTGAAGCACAGATTAGTGCTTTCGGAAAGTTACAGTCTTCACTGGAAAAATTAAAATCCGCCTCTGAAGCACTGAAAAAATACGGTGATATCAGTACCACCAAAGTCAGTGAAGAAAATAAATACTTTGGTGTGTCCACCACAGGTAAAGCACAGCCGGGTCAGTATGATGTCAGCATCGAGCGACTGGCTAAAAACCAGACCTTATCCGGAAAAGGTGTTGCTGACGGTAAGACATCAATGGGTAACAGCAACGCTGAACGAACTGTTTCCATTAAAATCGGTGACGGCAGTGATGCGAAAAAGAATTTTGATATAAAACTGAGCAGCGATAAAACATCGCCGATTGAAGTCGCTGATGCCATAAATAAAGCGGATAAAGGCGTCTCTGCTAGTGTGGTAAAAGATAAACAGGGTGAATACCACCTGGTGTTAATCAGTAAAACCCAGGGGACCAATTCTGCTATCAGTATTTCTGTTACCGGCGATGATGATCTGGATAAAGCCATCGGCGGAAAATCAGAAAAACAAACCGACGGTACCGTTAAATTTATCAGTAACGGCGGCATGAAGCAGACGACCGCACCGGAAAACGCACTGTTCACTGTAAATGGTATCGAACAGGAATCACAGACTAACGAAGTCAAAGATGCTTTTTTTGGTCTGACACTGACACTGAAAAAAACCACTGAAAAAGACAGTGCCGGAAAACCAATTACTGAACCGCTGGTTGTTTCTTCTGATATTGAACCGGCCAAAAAGAAAATTAAAGAGTGGGTGGATGCTTATAACGAGTATCAGAAACTCTGTAAAGATCTGACCAAATATACCAAGACAGAAAAAGGTGAGGCGGCGGATAAAAGTAATGGTCCGCTGATTGGTGATTCCACGGTACGCGGTATCCAGAATACTATCCGCGGGCAAATCAGAACACCGAATGGTGACGGTACACTCAACACCATGAGCAAACTCGGTATCAAGCAAAAGTTAGACGGTACCCTGGAGATTGATGACAAAGTTCTGGATAAAGCATTAAAAGAAAATGGTTCCAGTGTTAAAGAGTTCTTTGCGGGGGACGGAAAAGAGACCGGTTTTGCCACTGAAAACTTTAATTATCTGAAAAAGACATTAGACAGCCGTGAAGGTACGATTCATAACGCCACCGACGGTCTGGAGAAAAAGAAAAAAGGTATCGATAAACGTATCGAACAAACCAATAAACAGATCGAAAACACCATGGATCTGTATCGCCGTCAGTTCCAGAATCTGGACAAAATGATGAACTCCCTGAGTGGCACCACACAAGCACTCGGCAGAATGTTAGGTTAAAAATAATGTATCAGCGCAAGGCAAATCAGGCTTATCAGCAAGTTAATCTTGAAAGTGAAATTACCAATGCCTCGCCTTATCAGTTGATCCGGATTTTGTTTAACGGGGCGCTCAGCGCCCTTCGCCGCAGCGAAATCTTTATGGAGCAAAATGATATTGCCGCCAAAGGTAAGGAACTGTCGAAAGCGATTAATATTATTGATAATGGCCTGAAACAGGCTCTGGATTATGATGCCGGCGGTGAGTTGGCACATAATCTGGCCTCTCTGTATGACTATATGATTATGCGGTTACTCAACGCAAATATCGAAAATAACGTGACCTACGTAAAAGAGGTCTATCAACTGCTCTCCGATCTCGCGGCAACATGGCAACAAATCGGGGCAAATGTGGATGAAAGATAATCAGGTGAGTATTCAAACGACCATCAATTTACACGATATATATCAACATGTACTGACACTGAGTGAAGAACTCGTTACCCTGGCCAGAAACAGTGAATGGGATGATTTGATTGCCCGTGAAACTGATTATGTTTGTGCAGTTGAACACCTGACACAGTTATCTCATGAACTGGAAAAAGAACAGCCGGTTACCGGCGAACTGGTGGAAATACTGCAGGCTATCATTGAAAATGAACGGGTAACAAAAATTTATTTGCAGGATCACCTCAACTTTCTGAGTAAAGAAATAAAACAGCTTGACCAACAACGGGTGATTAATAAAAGTTACGGGCAATTCACTGACCCGGATTATTCGATTCATGTTAAACCAGTAGAATAAGTTTTTCTGATCAGCGCGGTGTCTTAAAATAATGAAAAAATGGCCTGATCTGTTCCGGCCGGACAGTCGTTCCCTGCCCGGCCGGAACGTTTTGCTATTCAGCGGTATTTTTTACACCGGGTTTCACACAATTTCCCAGATATAACCCCGCCATGACAGCTGCAAATCCGCCGATCACACTGACCAGCAAATAAGTTATTCCGGTACCCAGTAACGCCGGGGATGACATTATTTCAAATGTTCCGTACACAAAGCTGCTGAATGTGGACAATCCGCCCATAATACCGGTGGCCACCAGCGCATTGACATACTGATTAATCCGGTTGCGCTGTAATAATGCCGCCGTTATTCCCAGCAGGAATGAGGCAATAATATTAGCCGCCAGAATATCAAGCGGAAATCCGTCATGCAGAGACGGCACACCAAGCATCAGTAATTCACGACAGATTGCGCCGAATGCCCCGCCAATAAAAATAAGAATCACCATATTCATATTGTTATCCTCATGCCGCCAGCCAGACACCCAGTGCGGCAGCAGCCAGACCCGCCACAACAGAGATAAGCAAATACCCGAAAGCCAGCATCCGCTGTTTTGAATTCACCAGTTTTGCCGCATCCAGCTGCATACTGCTGAAAGTGGTGTAACCGCCGAGAATACCGGTCAGAACAGCCGCATGCAGGAATGAACCGAAGCGGTCATGCCAGTCAATCACGAATAACGTGCTTAAAAAACCGATAATAAACGCACCCGAGATATTAATAATAAAGGTGCCCAGCGGAAAATGGCCGTGATAACGTTCGCCTGTCAGTTTACCGACCCACCAGCGCAGTAATGAACCGCTGCCGCCGCCGATACCGACCCAGAAAATATCAATTGCTGTCATATAACCTCACCTGTAAATAGCATCGTCAGGAGAAATACGTACAGCGGATAGTGTAGATCCTCTTTCTTTACTTCACAATTCCCTGATTGAAACCGGCTGAATTTATACAAAGATGCCGGATCTGAAGTCCGGTTACAGGTTATACCCTGTAATATTCTGTGACTATACGGAGAACGGATACCAATAACTGACGGTCAGCAGGAAAATAGCCACACCACCTGCCAGTGCGGTAACCGTCAGATAAAAACGAGTCCGTGGTACAGTTATTACCGGGTGCCGCCGGATATTACGGTAAACACGGATCAGATCACCCGACAATACCAGCAGCAGAATGACCACCAGGAATTTACCGGCCAGGTATACTGAATCCCAAAATTCAGCAGAAACCGGCGGTTCCCGCAGGTTATTATTTATCCGTTGCACCAGTGTAATCCCGGTTGCTGTATACAACCACACACGGAAATAAAAACCGGCCAGCATTATCACGCTTGTCACTACTGTTTTATATCTCTTCATTTGTACTCTTTATACAGATAAAAAATCGCCGATACGGAACTAATAGTATTTTTGTGCTGTCAAAAACAGAGTAAAAACACACTACTTTAACACACTCATTAAGGACAACTGATGAAATCAGCCTATGTTATTGCTCCGCTCTTCTTATTAATGGCAGGATGCAGTCAGAATGCACGGACAGACCAGGCAGCAGAGAATACCAGGACATTATATATTGACTCTGAACTCGCCGATTGCGTGGGTGTTGCGCCGATGAAATGCATGAAAATAAAAGAATCCCCTGATGCAGAGTGGGAATTTTTCTATCAGAGCATCGACGGGTTTACTTATGAGCCGGGATACCAGTACCGGGTGTCCGTTAAAACAACGAATGTTCCGAATCCGCCTGCGGATGCACCCAATATCCGTTATCAGTTAATTTCCGTACTGAGTAAGGATCCTGTACCGGCGAAAGGTACAAACGTTGGTATGGCAAACCCGGCATCCGTTTATTGTGAACAATCCGGCGGTAAAACAGAAATCGTTAAAGCGGCATCAGGCTGGACCGGTTACTGTAATTTACCGGGTGGTGAGCGGGTTGAGGAATGGACGTATTACCGCAAAAACCATAAATAAACAGATCAAAAAGAGCGGGAAAACCCGCTCTCTTTATTTATCCGGTACAACAAAAATTATCTTTGTTATTTCACTAATTTACAGGTACGGCCTTTATCTTCGGCAACTTTGCCTTTCACCGCATCATCCTCTGAGATGCTGGCCAGATTCAGTTCATTTTTTCCGTTTGACCAAAGCTGGAAATTTTCGCCGACATAACGGGCACCGCTGGCAGCAACAGCTTCTTTCAGAACAATAATTTCATCGCTGTATACCATCACTGCAGTTTTGGCATCCGGGAAAGCAACTTTAATTTTTTGCCCGTCACAGTTATAGGTATCCGTTTTGGCCGCAAATGCAGGGCTTGCCAGTAATGCAGAAACTAACGCAACAGCAGACACAGACAGAATTTTACGCATCGAATGCTCCTGAAAACGAGCAATGCAACCGTTAATATTATTGCGCTTTGATTATGCACCCGCCATCAATAACCAATATAGGATATATCTGTAATCCCGTTTCCCGGTTAATTTTTCCGCTGTTGCCCGGTGATATTTAAATCGCTATTCCGCGGAACGGTGCTATTATCAGTATAATTACGCAGACATTATTTAATCTTTATTACAGGCGGAGTTATACCAATGATAATATTCTCATCTCTGCGGCAGTTTATGCGTATTTATCAGTCACCGGCAGTATTGATATTGCATTTCATTATCATTATATCCGTTATTCTTCAGATTTTGATCAGCAACTGGATGTCTGTTTCCGTCACCGGCGTTATTCCCGCAAGCGGCTATCGCTTATTTTTTACCTGGCTGCATATTATTACCGGTCTTTCATTCTGGGTTTCCGGTACCCTGCTTATTGCTCTCTGCTTTCATCAGCGGGGAATAAAGCACTATTATCCGTGGGCTTTCGGCTGTTTTTCGCAGATAGCGGCAGACTGCCGCGCCCTGCTGCACGGGAAATTACCGGAATCCGCTCCCGGAGGTCTGGCAACCAGCGTTCAGGGGCTGGGTCTCGGTGCACTGGTACTGGTCGTACTATCCGGTACAGCCTGGTTTATATTATGGGCGGCGGGGTCAGCTTATGCCGGTGAAATACGTAACCTGCACAAAACGCTGACGGGACTGATTGAAGCGTATATTATTGGTCATGGTGCAATGGGGTTATTGCATTTTATAGTCTGGCTGCGGAAAAAATCAGTTTATGATAATAATCAAACCCGTTGATGTTCTATCCGGAGATAATGTATCCTCGGCACCGCTGTAAAATAATAAGCCCCTCCGGGGCTTATTATTTTTACGACAACAGCAGCTAGTCATTTTTCTTCAGATTCGCCACTAACTTTTCCAGCATCTCTGCTTTGTATAATACCGGTGCAATATTGCCGCTCTCAAGTAACGCATTAGACACGTCAGATAACTTAAAGCGTACTTCTTTCCCGACGATACCCACACGGCTCGCAATCAGCGGTTTATTTTTCGCTTCCGTACCGGTCATGAACACACTCATCGCCGCAATATTCGGGATCGGTAATTTACCTTTTTCCAGCACCAGCGTCATTTGCAGTTTCAGATCACCCGGAGCAGACTTTTTGGCCGACTGCAAACGTTTAATCGTTTCCGGCGTGATCATCACACCGGCATAGAGCTCGTCATTTGATAAGATATAAATCCCGGCATTTACCGCCTTCATATCATCAGCGATAAACCCGACCCCGACAGGAACGATAAAACTGGCATAGGAATTAAATTTCTCTTTATAACATTCCTTGTATTCCGCACCGGAGAAGACAGCCGGCATCTGCTCTTTAATTCTGATAAGACTTTTTGATTCTTTCCGTGAATCTTCGAAATCATTACAGGCCGGTACTTCCACATTGATATTACCGGCGACCAGTTTGTGTTCATGAGAGACCAGGTCATCCGTATTTACCGTGGTTTCAACATCCACTTTACACCCTGCCAGAAATAAAACAGCGATCAGTACAGGAAGAATTTTTTTCATTTTTTCACCAATATGTATTTATGATTCATTTATTTAAACACACATGCAGTGAGATTAAAGCGATTCGGGAAGTTTTTGTGACAATGCAGATAAAAACGGGGTAATTGAAAAACATATAACCGGAATTTTTTTAATAAATAACCCCGTATTGGCAGAATACTTAAATATGAAAGCCCGCAGCTTCGGGCATTCATATAATAATATTTACACCGGCATTGACATAATTTCCTGATAAGCAGCCACCAGTTTATTACGTACCTGAATACCCATTTGCAGGCTCAGGCTCGCTTTCTGCATGTCCACCATAACATCATTAAGGGAAATATCGGCTTTGCCGAGTGTGAAATCTTCCACCTTTTTTGCTGAATTAACGCGGGTGGTATTGATCTCATTCACTGCTGAGATCAGGTGATCACCAAACCCCGGTGCATCAACGACCGGTTTCGTCTGGCTTGCTGCCTGTGCTGCTGTTACATTCAGCTGGGAGACGACTCCCTCAATTGCCTGAATTGTCATGTTTTTTCTTCCGTTAACAGGGATAAATGTGCACTGCGGAAGCCATTTTCTGCTGAAAAAGACACCGGTCACATCCTATTGCCTGCATACCCTAACACACCCTTTTTAACTTGAAGCCCGTAAATAACACCAAAATCACAGGCTGATTCTGTCATTAGATTTGTTATTTGCAGGGAATAATAGCAGCGTAAAAAAGTGACGTTACAAAGAGGGAAATTACGTTGTTTCGCCAAAACTATTTTCACCCGTCAAATCTGCAAGGCAGGGAATGTTTATGAGTGCCGCACCACAAGACACCGGAGATACCAAAAAGGGATTCGCCCTGATTATTGACCGTATTAAGGCTGATCCGAAGGTTCCGCTGATGGTCGCCGGCGCGGCTGCAATTGCCGTTATTGTTGCGCTGTTCCTCTGGATGCGCAGCCCGGATTACCGCGTTCTGCTCAGTAACCTGAGTGCCAAAGACGGCGGCGATATTGTCAGCCAGCTGACACAGATGAATATGCCTTACCAGCTTGCGGATAACGGCAGTGCCATTCTGGTACCTGCTGATAAAGTGCATGAGCTGCGTCTGAAACTGGCTCAGGCCGGTCTGCCGAAAGGCGGTAATACCGGTTTTGAACTGCTGGATAAAGAGCAGTTCGGTATCAGTCAGTTCAGTGAGCAGGTGAACTATCAGCGCGCCCTCGAAGGGGAACTGTCACGCACTATCGAATCACTCAGCCCGGTACAGACCGCGCGGGTGCATCTGGCGATCCCGAAACCGACCCTGTTTGTCCGCGAGCAGAAATCACCGACAGCCTCCGTCACCGTCGGATTGCTGCCGGGCCGCGCACTGGATGAAGGTCAGATCAGTGCGATTGTGCATATGGTCTCCGGCAGTGTGTCAGGATTAACCTCCTCCAACGTTATTATTGTTGACCAGACCGGACGTCTGCTGACAAACAATGATAACAGCCAGCAGTCTGTCAGCACGTCGCAGATGCGTCTGACCCAGGAAACTGAAGCACGTCTCAAACAACGTATTGAAGACCTGCTTGCCCCGCTGGTCGGCCGTGCCAACGTACAGGCGCAGGTAACCGCTCAGGTGGATTATTCCAAAGTCGAACAGACCGCCGAAGAATACAAACCAAACCAGCAGCCGGATTCCGCCGCTGTCCGCTCGCGTCAGAGCAGCCAGAGTCAGCAGAACAGCAACGGCGGCCCGGGCGGCGTGCCGGGGGCATTATCCAATCAGCCGGTCAGTGCTCCTGCAGCTCCAGTTGAAACAGCAAAAGCGGATACAAAAGATAACAAAAATGCATCTCCTGCCGATAATAAAAGTAACAGCAACATTAATTCGCAGAGTGATGAGACCACAAACTACGAAGTGGATCGCAAAATCAGTCATACCCAGCGCCAGATTGGCGTGGTTGACCGTCTCTCTGTCGCGGTAATTATTAACTGGCTGCCGCAGAAGAAAGAAGACGGCACCGAAGAAATGCAGCCGCTGCCGCCGGAAATGATTAAAGAGATTGAATCGCTGACCCGCGAAGCGATGGGGTATTCCGTCAGCCGCGGTGACAGCCTGAGCATAACCAACTCCCGCTTTACCGATGAAGGTCAGCTAACTGAAGAGCCGTCGCTCTTCACAAGCCCGGTCATCATTGCGCAGGCACTGGAGTACGGCAAGATCCTGCTGCTGTTACTGGTGGGCTGGCTGCTGTGGCGCAAAGGTATCAGACCGCAGTGGCAGCGTTACCGCAAAGCACAGCAGGCGGAAGCAGAAGCCCGTATGTTTAAGGCGACTCAGATGAAGACCCCGCTCGTGGCTGATGATGTTATCAGTGACGATATGGACGAGAAAACCCGCCGCCGCCTGACCCGTCAGCGTGTCAGCGCCGAAATTCAGAGTCAGCGTATCCGTGAGATGGCGGATAAAGATCCTCAGGTTGTGGCAATGGTTATCAGTCAGTGGTTAGGAAAAGCACAATGAATTTAAGCGGAACAGAAAAGAGCGCCGTCATGCTGATGACGCTCGGTGAGGACCAGGCCGCCGAGGTCTTTAAACACCTGAACAATAAAGAAGTCCAGCAGCTGAGTATGGCGGTCTCCAACATGCGTCAGGTCTCCAATGCCGAGCTGGCGGAAGTCCTGACGGAGTTTGAGGAAGCGGCGATTCAGTATGCGGCGCTGAACATCAATACCAATGATTATCTGCGTTCCGTGCTGGTTAAGGCGCTGGGTGAAGACCGCGCCGCCAGCCTGCTGGAAGATATCCTCGAGAAGCACGAAAGTGCGTCCGGGATCGAAAGCCTCAACTATATGGAGCCGCAGACTGTGGCCGATATTATCCGCGACGAACATCCGCAGATTATCGCCACCATCCTGGTGCATTTAAAACGCAACCTGGCCGCCGATGTGCTCGAACTGTTCGACGAACGCCAGCGCAACGACATCATGCTGCGTATCGCCACCTTTGGTGGTGTGCAGCCGGCGGCACTGGCGGAATTGACCGAAGTCCTCAACAATCTGCTGGACGGCCAGAACCTCAAGCGCAGCAAAATGGGTGGCGTGAGAACCGCAGCCGAGATCATCAACCTGATGAAAAGTCAGCAGGAAGAAGGTGTTATCGGGGCAATGCGCGATTACGACGGCGAACTGGCACAGCGGATTATCGACGAAATGTTCCTGTTCGAGAACCTTATCGAAGTGGACAACCGCAGTATCCAGCGCATCCTTCAGGATGTCTCCAACGACTCGCTGGTTATTGCACTGAAAGGCTGCAACGAAGAGCTGCGCGAACACTTCCTGCGCAATATGTCCACCCGTGCGGCTGAGATTGTCCGTGATGATCTGGAGTCCCGTTCACCGGTGCGTATGTCGCAGGTTGAGAATGAACAGAAATCTATTCTGCTGATTGTCCGCCGTCTGATGGAAACCGGCGAAATTGTGATTGGTGGTGGTGACGATGTCTATGTCTGATAAGGAAAACACCGGCCTGCCGTGGAAGCGCTGGCAGCCGCGGGAGCTGAATCAGTGGGATCTGAATTCCTCTGTGCTCCCTGCCCTGTCCGATGAGCCGGAACCGGAAAAACCCAAAGTACCCTGCCTGGAGCCGAAAGAGGTGCTCGAGCAGATCAATCTGCTGGATAATCTGAAAGAAGAAGCGCAGCGCAGCGGTTTTCAGTCCGGCCATGAGCAGGGACAGAAAGCCGGTTATGATGCCGGATTTACTCAGGGTCTGCAGGACGGCGCTGAACAGGGCCGTCAGCAGGTACTGGCAGAACAGCAACCGGTCACGGAAGCGTGGCAGAAATTACTGTCTGAGTTCAGTTACTCACTCGACAGTTTTGACAGCGTGGTAACCACCAAACTGCTGCAGATTGCCCTGACCGCCGCCCGCCAGGTGCTCGGTCAGCCTGCGGTCTGTGACGGTACCGCACTGCTCGAAGAGATCAGCCGTCTGCTTCAGCAGAAACCGCTGTTTGCCGGTCAGCCGGAACTGCGGGTCAACCCGGCACATGCTGAGATGATCGAGCAGCATATCGGTACCCAGCTCAGTCTGAACGGCTGGCGTCTGGTGCCGGATCCGCAGCTGCATGCAGGCGGATGCCGAGTGGTGGCGGATGACGGCGAAATCGATATGAGTGTCGCCACCCGCTGGCAGGAGCTGTGCCGGTTATACGCGCCGGAGACCTTGTTATGACCGCGCGGATTGGCCGCTGGATAGGCGCACTGGAAGGTTTTGAATCCCGGATGTCCGGCGTGGCGATGACCCGCCATTACGGGCGTCTGACCAAAATCACCGGGCTGGTGATGGAAGCCGAGGGTATCAAAATGCCGCTCGGCGCCACCTGTTTCATCGAGCGCGTGATCAACGGGAACACCGAAGAAGTTATCTGTGAAGTGGTCGGTTTTAACGGGCCGCGTATGCTGCTGATGCCGCTGGCAGAGCTGGAAGGTATCGCGCCGGGTGCCCGTGTCTATGCGCAATCCACCGGAAGCGGCGGGCAGACCAGCCGCCAGTTGCCGCTGGGTGATGAACTGCTCGGCCGTATCCTTGATGCCTCCGGTAACCCGCTGGACGGCAAAGGGCCGCTGGAAGCCAAAATCCGCGCCCCGCTGATTACGCCGCCAATCAACCCGCTGGAACGGTCGCCGATTAACAGTGTGCTGGATGTCGGTGTCCGCGCTATCAACGCCCTTCTGACCGTCGGACGTGGTCAGCGTATGGGGCTGTTTGCCGGTTCCGGTGTCGGGAAAAGTGTGCTGCTCGGCATGATGGCGCGTTTCACACAGGCGGACATTATTGTGGTCGGGCTGATTGGTGAGCGCGGCCGCGAAGTAAAAGATTTTATCGAGAACATCCTCGGCGCGGAAGGACTTCAGCGTGCGGTGGTTGTCGCGGCACCGGCGGACGTTTCCCCGCTGCTGCGGATGCAGGGTGCCTCTTATGCCACGCGGATCGCGGAATATTACCGTGACCTGGGTCGCAATGTGCTGTTAATTATGGATTCACTGACCCGTTACAGTATGGCACAGCGTGAAATTGCGCTCGCCATCGGAGAACCGCCGGCGACAAAAGGCTATCCTCCGTCGGTGTTCGCAAAATTACCGGCACTGGTCGAACGGGCAGGCAACGGTAAAAACGGCGGTTCTGTCACCGCGTTTTACACTGTACTGACCGAAGGGGATGACCAGCAGGATCCGATCGCTGACTCCGCACGGGCCATTCTTGACGGCCATATCGTGCTTTCGCGTTCCCTGGCGGAATCCGGACACTACCCTGCTATCGATATCGAAGCCTCCATCAGCCGTGCCATGACCGAGCTGATTGAGAAAAGCCATTACCGGAAAATTCAGCGTTTCAAACAGCTGACCTCCGCTTACCAGCGCAACCGCGATCTGATTAATGTCGGTGCCTACGCGGCAGGCAGTGACCCGATGCTGGATGAGGCCATTCAGCTGTTCCCGTATATGGCGAAGTTTCTGCAGCAGGATATCGATGAGCGCTGTGACTACCCGGCCGCCTGTGAGCAGCTCAGTCAGGTGATACCGGACGCATAACGAGGTCGTCAATGTCAAACACGCATGCACTCACCACGTTGTTAAATTTAGCTGAAGAGGCCGCCGAAGAGGCGGCTAAAGTACTGGCGCAGGTTCGTCAGACCCACACACAGATGAGTCAGCAACTGACCATGCTGGAGAATTATCAGGCTGATTACCGGCAGAAGCTGAATCAGACACTGCATACCGGGATGGCTGCCGATAAATGGCAGAACTATCAGCAGTTTCTGGTCACTCTCGAACTGACCATTGAACAGCAGCAGGGTCAGTTGAACCTGTGGGAGCAGCGCGTCAGTGATGCCAACCGCCACTGGCAGGAAAAACAACAGCGCGTCAATGCCTTCGATACTCTGATCCGCCGTGCGGATCATGCAAAAAATCAACGACAAAACCGGCTGGAGCAAAAGCAGATGGATGAATTTGCCCAGCGTGCGACTTTATGGAGAACCCGTTAATGGATGTCAATGCCGGTACCAAAGTGGTCAGTTCTGCTGACAACGCATTGAATAAACAGGAATCACCGCGTGCGGAAGATGCACAGGCAACCGCCCTGCCGTTTCAGGCCGTAATGGATGCACAGCAGCCGCGCCCGGAAAAACCGGCACAGGCTGTACATGCGGTAAAACAGACCCGTAATGACACTGCCGCGCATAAACAGGCCGCAGAGGGTAAAGCGGTCTCCGCACAGGAAAAACAGACCGGTGCCGACACCATGGCACAACTGAATTTCTCCCGCCGCCTTGCCGGGGATGCTGCCGCACCTGAGCTGGATGCAAAATTGCTGACCAGCGGGGATGATGCACCTGCATTACCGCAAACAGAAGGTGAAACGGACAATGCCCTGCTAGCGGCACTGAAAGAGCGCCTGAGCGGACGGGACAGCCGCGCGGCAGAGAAACCGGCCGCGGACACAAAGCTGCAGATTGATGACAGCGGAAAAAACGTCACCAAAACCACAGAGCTGCCGGAAGACATACTGGCTGAAACCGGTAATAAACCGCTGATCACGGATGAAAATAACGACGCACGCACCCTGTTTACGGATGACAAATCCAAACCGCGTGTGGATCAGCCGCGTTTTTCACTGACCGATGCACAGAAACCGGACCCGAAAGCACTGCCGGAGGATTTTTTACCGCTGAATAAGAAATCCGCTGACACTTCCGTGCCGTTATCGCTGACGTCCGCCACTGATACCACCGGTGCGGATAACAGCAAAAGCGCGTTCAGTATCAAAACAGAAAGCAGTGCCTTTCAGACTGTCACCGCACCGGGCAGCCATACTGCCGTCCAGAGCCCGGTACTGATGCCGGCGGCGGCTCAGAGTACCGCTGCGCAGACCAATGCCCCGGTGGCTCAGCCGTCCATGCAGCTGACCGCGCAGCTCGGCAGTGAACTGTGGCAGCAGCAGGTCAGCCAGAATATGATCTATTTCTCCCGTCAGGGATTACAGCAGGCACAGCTGCGTCTGCATCCGGAAGAGCTGGGCTCCCTGAATATCCATCTTAAAATTGAGGATAATCAGGCGGTGATGCACTTTGTCTCCCCGCACAGCCACGTCCGTGCCGCGATGGAATCTATGATGCCGGTGCTGCGCAACGCCCTTCAGGAGAGCGGGATCCACCTGGCGCAAAGCTCCGTCGGACAGGAGTATCACGGTAATCAGCAGGGTTCCGGTGATGATCGTCACAGCGGCGGCAGTGCTGATGGTATTACGTCTGCCGGAAGCATCAGCGGCGTGAATGTCAGCACAGATACCCTTGTCCGCCCGTCAGCACTTCATGACGCCCGCGCCCGCGGCGGGATCGATACCTTCGCCTGATTCCTGTACATAACGGCGGTACCGGGGACTAAAGCCCCGAGTTACCGCCTTTTTGTTTCGTTTTTCCCCCCTTTAGTCCTTCAGAAGCACGCCATAATGGGTGGGCTTACAGAGTATGAAACCCCTGCCGGGTTTTGCTATCAAGAAATAGGAATTCAGTTAACATGTCGTCTTCACGCAATGCCTCAAAAGGTTCCAATACCGGGTTACTGGTTATTTTCGCCCTGATTGCCCTCGCAGGAGCAGGTTTCGGGGGTTACAGCTGGTGGTCTTCTCACCAGGAGAGTACCACCGCCGGTACCGCAGACGAGAAACGGGCCAATATGCCTGAGCCTATCTTTATGGGCATTGAACCGTTTACCGTGAATCTTCCCGGTATGAATAACGGCCGTGATCGTGTGCTGTATATTGATATGACACTGCGTCTGGCCAACGAGCGTTCCCGCAAACAGCTCCATGAGTATCTGCCGGAAGTCCGCAGCCGCCTGTTACTTCTGCTATCACAGCAGTCCCCGCAGATACTCGGAACCCATGACGGCAAACTTCAGCTGATGAAGGCAGTTAAAACCACCTTAGCCCCGACCGTGGTACAGGGACAGCCGGATCAGGAAATTTCGGATGTGTTATTCACCACCTTTATTCTCCGGTAAAACTGATGAGCGATAATATTTTATCTCAGGCAGAGATAGACGCGCTGCTCAATGGTGACTCGCCGTCAGAGCCGCAGCCTGCCGACACAGCACTCAATAAAGGTAAGGACAAAGTCCGTCCTTATGACCCGAATACCCAGCGCCGCGTTATCCGCGAGCGTATGCAGTCCCTGGAAATTATTAACGAGCGTTTTGCCCGTCAGTTCCGGATGGGATTGTTCAACATGCTGCGCCGCAGTCCTGATATCACTGTCGGTGGTATCAAAATTGAACCTTATCATGAATTTGCCCGTAACCTGCCGGTGCCGACCAACCTGAACCTTGTGCATATGCCGCCGCTGCGCGGAACCGCACTGTTCACCTTTGAACCGGCGCTGGTCTATATCGCTGTCGATAACCTGTTCGGCGGTGACGGCCGTTTTCCGGTCCGTTCCGAAGGCCGGGAATTCACCAACACCGAACAGCGCATTATCCACCGTATGCTGAAACTGGCACTGAACGCTTACCGCGATGCGTGGAAGCCGATTGCTGAAGTGGATGTGGAATATGTGCGCTCAGAAATGCAGGTGAAATTCACCAATATCACCACCTCCCCCAACGATATCGTGGTCACCACCTCCTTCCTGGTGGAGATCGGTAATACCGTGGGTGAGCTGAGCATCTGTATTCCGATTGCCATGATTGAACCTATCCGCGAGCGGCTGATTAACCCGCCTATGGAGCACGGTCACCAGGAAAATGAAGCCTGGGTATCCAGCCTGGTGACACAGGTGAAGCATTCCGAGCTGGAACTGGTCGCGAATTTTGCTGAAATCCCGCTGCGGATTTCAAAATTACTGCAACTGCAGAAAGGGGATGTGATCCCGGTGGAGAAACCGGATCGCCTGATTGTCAGTGTGGACGGCGTACCGGTACTGACCAGTCAGTACGGCACCCGGGACGGCCAGTATGCATTGCGTGTGGAACATTTGATTAATCCTGTATTAAACACTCTGGACGAGGAAAAAACCAATGAGTGAGGCGAACAACACTCCTGATATGAACCCGGAACACGATGGCGAGTCTCTGTGGGCAGAGGCAATGGAACAACAAAAAAAAGCAGAAACCGGGAACAACCAGGCGTTTGATAATCTCGACAGCCAGAATCCGCTGAATCAGCTGTCTGATATCAATCTGATTATGGATATCCCTGTCCGTCTCTCTGTGGAACTGGGCCGGACAAAAATGACCATCAAGAAGCTGCTGAGTTTATCCCAGGGCTCGGTGGTGGCACTGGACGGGCTGGCCGGTGAACCGCTGGATATCCTGATCAATGGCTATCTGATTGCCCAGGGTGAAGTGGTGGTGGTCTCTGACAATTACGGTATCCGCATCACGGATATTATCACCCCGTCTGAACGTATGCGCCGCCTGAGCCGCTGATATGACACCGACCGCATCCGGCACCCCTGTTTTACCGGCCGCAGAGAAAACGGCAGATAATGCCGTTTTTTCTTCCGTCGCCCTGCCGCCGCCCGCAGTGGGTTCTCAGGCGATTAACAGCACGGACAGCCTGATTCAGATGTCCGGCGCACTCAGCGGCATTATTCTGCTGATCCTGGGACTGACCTGGTTTGTCCGCAAATTCGGCTTTACCGCAAAACTGGCCGGCAAAAACCCGCTGCTGAGTATCAGAAGCACCTGTTCTCTGGGAAACAAAGAACGGCTGGTGGTGGCGGAGATTCAGGGTGAATGGCTGGTTCTGGGTGTGACCGCACAGTCGGTTAATCTGCTGCACCGCTGTCCGGCTGACCCGGCGGCGGTAACTGATGCCCCTTCCGCCTTTCAGGCACTGCTGAAAACCAAACGTACCGCAAATAAAGATGCGGTACCGGCTGACGAACCACGCTGAGATTTTTCATGATGTCATTGCTCAAACGCGCCATTCCCGCACTCGCTCTGTTTCTGCTGGTTCCGCAGGCGCAGGCTTCACTGCCGGGCGTCGTCAGTCATGTGCTGCCGGACGGCGGCCAGAGCTGGTCTCTGCCGGTTCAGACCCTGCTGTTTCTGACACTGCTGGGCTTTATCCCTGCTCTGCTGCTGATGACCACCAGTTTTACCCGCATCATTATTGTGCTGGGTTTATTACGCAACGCACTCGGGACACCGTCCGCACCGCCGAACCAGGTTCTGCTGGGACTGGCCCTGTTTCTGACGTTTTTCGTGATGTCACCGGTGTTCGATAAAGTCTACGAAGATGCTTACCGTCCGTTCAGTGAAGACAAAATCAGCCTGGAAACGGCACTGGATCGCGGTACTGCACCACTGCGCACATTTATGCTCGGCCAGACACGCGAAAACGACCTGGCACTGTTTGCCCGTATCGCCAAAGTGGGTGAAATTCAGGAAGCCAAAGATGTGCCGATGCGCATTCTGATCCCGGCCTTTATCACCAGTGAGCTGAAAACCGCCTTCCAGATTGGTTTCACGCTGTTTATTCCGTTCCTGATTATTGACCTCGTGGTTGCCAGTGTACTGATGGCACTCGGGATGATGATGGTACCGCCCGCCACGGTTTCGCTGCCCTTTAAGCTGATGCTTTTTGTGCTGGTGGATGGCTGGCAGTTACTGCTCGGTTCGTTATCACAAAGCTTTTTTTAGTCAGGAGATAATATGAGTCAGGAGAGAGTATGACACCGGAATCCGTAATGGCGATGGGCACCGAAGCCATGAAAATCGCCCTGATGCTGGCCGCACCGCTGCTGCTGGCCGCCCTGGCAGCCGGTCTGCTGATAAGTCTGTTACAGGCCGCCACTCAGGTGAATGAGATGACCCTGTCATTCATTCCGAAAATTCTGTCTGTTATCAGTGTGATTGTGATTGCCGGTCCGTGGATGCTCAATCTGCTCACTGACTATATGCGTGCACTGTTAACCAATCTGCCGTTTATCATCGGCTGATCTATGTTAAGTATCACCAGTGAAACACTGACGCTGTGGCTGAGCCAGGGATTCTACCCGTTTATCCGGGTGCTGGCATTGCTGGGTACGGCACCGTTTTTCAATGAAAAACAATCAATCAGTAAGGTGCGGGTGATGCTGGCCTTTTTCACTGTTCTGATTGTCTCCCCGCAACTGCCGGTGGTAAATATCCCGCTGTTTTCCGCCCCCGGTCTGTGGGTGATTTTACAGCAGGTGGTGATAGGTGTGGCGATGGGACTGACCATGCAGATGGCGTTTGCCGCTGTCCGTCACGCCGGGGAAGTGATCGGTCTTCAGATGGGCTTATCCTTCGCCACCTTCTTTGACCCGAGCGGCGGGCCGAACATGCCGATTCTGGCACGTATCCTGAACCTTATCACTCTGCTGCTGTTTCTCGCATTTGACGGACACCTGTGGCTTATCCATATTGTGATAAGCTCATTTGACCTCATTCCTGTGCAGGTCACCCCGCTTAACCGCGAAGGGTTCCGCATGCTGGTACAGTCGGCTAACCATATTTTTCTCAACGGGTTAATGCTGGCGCTGCCGTTTATCACCCTGTTCCTGATTCTTAACCTCGCATTGGGTATTCTGAACCGGATGACACCGCAGCTTTCTGTGTTTGTGGTGGGTTTTCCGCTGACGCTGACCGTCGGTATCAGCATGCTGGGCCTGATCATCTCCGTCCTGCCGGGCTTTACCGAGCGGGTCATTCATCAGGCGTTTGAGCAGCTCTCACTGATTTTTAATCTGTTTGCCTCTCCGTAACCTGACCTGACTCATATCCGGTGTCAGGGCAGCATAAGTATCCGCTTATCTCCCTTAAATAAAAAACCGGTAATCACCGAGAAAGTGATTACCGGATCCGGTAATGGCGTACAAATGAATATTGCTGTGTATAATCCGGAAAACGACTTGAGAAATAACACGGTTACCAATTTCCTGCTGAATAACCTCCGTCCACCGGCATTACAGTGCCGTTAATATAGTCAGATTTCAGCAGAAAACGAATGCTTTCTATAATATCATTAATGGTTCCGACTTTATCCGCCGGTGAGACTAAATTAATAAAATCCTGATTGAGTTCTGTATTCAGCGGGGACTCAATATACCCCGGTGCTACCGCATTAACGCGGATATTTTTCTTTGCATACTCCAGCGCCAGTGCTCTGACCAGTCCGTGCACGCCTTCCTTTGCCAGGACACTCAGTGCAGCCGGTATTTTCTGCGACGGTTGCAGGGCAATACAGGAGGTTACCACGATAATTTTACCACCGTGATTTTTCAACATGTTTTTAATCGCCAATTGACTCAGATTAAATAAACTATAAATATTACTGTTTATTAAATGCATGAAATCATCCGGTGTCGTTTTTTCATAAGTTTTGCTGAGAAAAGCACCGGAATTATGAATAATAATATCGATATTTCCGAAGCGAATAATACCCTGCTGCATCAGTTGTCCGGCAAAATCAGTACAGTGACTTTCACCGGTCACGGGTAAAAATGCGGTTTTATTATCCAGTTCCTGCAAAAAACTCTGCATGTGTTCATCGCTGCTGAATATGCCGATCACATTGTAGTGTTCATCAAGCAGTGTTCTGACTAACGCTTTCCCCAGACAACTTTCTGCATCGGTAATGACGGCAGTCCGCTGTTGTGGTTTCATAAATAGCCTTCGATTATGATTTATTACTTGCAATTGATGTAAATTATTATATTTCTTCATTGCGTGAAATAAACTACTCTGATATCACTTCATTACCAACCTGAGGTTAATAATGCCGCGTCATTTTGATGATTTGATGCTGGGTACACTGGAACTATTCTGCCGTGCCGCCGAACTGCAAAGCTTTTCACAGGCAGCACAGGTACTGAATATTTCTCCGGCTGCGGTCAGCAAAACCATTGCGAGGCTGGAACAGAAGCTGGGCAGTCCGCTGTTTGTCAGAACCACCCGCCATGTGCGGCTGACAGAAGCGGGAGAACAATACCTCAGCTATTGCAGGACAGCGCTGGACGCGATGTATGATGCAGAGAATGCCCTGCTGGACATGAAAACCATTCCGGCCGGGAAAATCCGTGTTTGCCTGCCCAATGATTACGCCTATCTGAAAGTGTTTCCGCTGATGCCGAAATTCCGCCGCCGTTATCCGCAAATCGAGGTCGACTTTCATCTCCGCTTCCGCATTCCGCGCCAGGAAAGCACGGATTGCGATATCGTCATGACCAGCTGGCTGAATTACCTGCCCGACTGGATAGCCACCCCGGTTGATTTCGCTATGTTCCGGATTTATGCCTCACCGGATTATCTGAAAAAAGCACCGCCACTGAATACCCCGGAAGATCTCCGCCATCACAACTGCCTGCAGATGCATTTGCAGGAACAGACCAGACCACTGCGCTGGCCACTGGTGATAAACAATAAGATTGAACATATCGAAACCCGTGGTGACGCTGCATTTTATGAGGATGTGATGGCCGCATACTATATGGCGGTATCCGGTAACGGCGTCGCAATAATGCATGACTTTATTGCCCGCAAAGCCGTGGCAAACGGGCAACTGGTTCCGGTACTGGAGCCCTGGACTACCGTATCCCATATTTATCATATTGCCTGTCCGGCAGAATCGCGCAAATCTCCGCGTATCCGCGCATTCATTGATTTTCTGACAGAAGAACTGCGGCCGGCCGGCGCTTTTCCGGAACATTCGGTGATAGTCCCTGTCCGCTGACTTGTATCCGGCACAAAAAAAGGCCGTCGCAGTGACGGCCAAAGGAATTCAGTACTAAAACCGGATAATTTAACGACTGAACAGTGACATACTGTTGAGATCTTTAAAAATATCCTGTGAGGCCTGGAACAGCGCCATTTCTTTTTGATAATCCGATACCGTGCTGGTCCAGTCCGTGTGAAGCAGGCTGCTCAGACGGCTTTCATTCTGGATCCGGCGGGTCTGTGACAGGAAGTCCAGGCTGTCGATTTCCTGTAACTGCAAGCCTTGTTTCGCTTCAATATTGGAGATTTTATCCATCCCGGCTTTAATACCGCGGTTTGCTTCATCCATCCCGGCTCTGGCTCTGTCCAGATCAGCCTGTGAGGCATTCTGCTGAGGAATTTTCAGTGCTTCCAGACCTTTGTTGATCGCAGTAAACATATCAGCGACTTTTTCACCTTTCGCGTTTGTCGTGGTGACAAACACTTCCGAACCGGCAAAATAGCTGATCATTTCACGATCACTGCCCACGTTCTGGGTAATGGATTTATCGCCGCCTTTGTAAAGCACATCGCCGGTCGTTGCATCCACTTCAAACGGTGGCGTATCTGATTCATAACCACCAAAAATATAACGGCCGTTACCGTCAGTCGTGTTACCCAGAGACACCAGCTGATCTTTCAGCCCCTGCAGCTGTTCTGCCAGTGATGCACGGTCGTTATCGCTGAGCGCACCCTGGTTGGAGGCCTGGATAACCGTTGAATCCATCTGTGTGGATACTTCATTCATCTGGGTGAGAATGCTCATCTGCAATGTCATCCCGGTTTTGGCATAGCCGCGAGTGGATGCATATTGCTGATTGCGGTTCTCAGACTGAGTGACACGCACCGCCTGCGCGGATGCCAGCGGGTCATCTGACGGTTTGCTGACACGCTGACCGGACGCCAGTTTACTGCCTGCTTCCATCCAGCGGGCGGTGGCATTGTTCATATCCGACACACGCTGACTGAACATTAAATTGGTGCTGAAACGCATGATAATTTCCTTCTTAACTCAAAATCAGAATGCACGCATCAGAACGTTGAATAACTCATCAACGGTCGACAGCACTTTGGCGTTGGCATTAAAGAACTGCTGCATTTTCTGCATCTGGACACTTTCTTCGTTGGTATTAACGCCGGAAATCCCCTGCTGCTGCTCATAGAAGCTGACCGTCAGTTTGTTCTGCACTTCGGAATCAATCTGTGCCTGGCTGGCTTTGCTGCCCACATCATTGACCAGTGATGCATAGAAATCGGACAGGGTTGATGTGCCGCCGACCAGTTTCTGATCCTGCAGTTTTACCAGCTCTTTGATATTTTCATTGTTGCTGGCACCACCGGTGCTGTCCGCTGCGGCGAAATCTGCCGCATTTGTCACCAGCGTGTTCAGACCACCGATCACATTATCCACCGGCTTGAGCAGGAATTTATCTCCGGCCTGTGCGGTATTGTTACTGATTTTGATGTCCATGCCTTCGAAACTTAAGGTGCCGGTCGCACCGTCAAAATTCGCGGTCACTGCGATACCTTCCGGCAGACGGGTCACATTCCAGTTGGTGCCGTCATAACTGACATCGTAGTTATTACCGGTGACTTTGGAGACATCGTTGTATTTGATATCAAAATCGGCTTTGCCTTTGTTGTGGGTATTGCTGACCACACTGCCGCTGCCGACCGCAAAGAAATCTTTGTCAGTCTTGCCGTTGGCATCATAGCCTTTGCGGTGAACTTCATTGAATTTTTCCGCAAAGACCAGCGCCATCTGGTTCAGCTTTTGTCTTGCCGGGTCAATAATTTCACGGCGGGAACGCAGAACACCGCTCAGCTCACCACCACGGATCTGGTCATCTTTGATTTCACGGACATTACCGGCAGAATCAACAAAACCGATGCTCAGACGGCTGTCATCCGCACCGGAAGCCACCGCTTCCAGACGGTTAGCACGTCCGCCGGTCACCAGCGGCAGGCCGTTGGCAAACGAGACGTTGAAGTTGCCGTTCTGCTCGATCACTTTGATGCCGATAACAGAATTAAGCTCATTCACCAGGCGGTCACGCACATCCAGCAAATCATTCGGCTCTGCACCGTTAACCGCACGGGAGTTGCTGATCTGCTCATTCAGTTTGGCAATTTTTTCCGCATAGGTATTGATATCTTTAACTTTATTATCAATCTGATGGTTAACATCGTTATCCATCTCACGCAGACGGCGGTCAGCTTCCTTCAGTTGGCTGACCATGGTTTTGGCTTTGCCGAGGAAGACATCCACCAGCGTTTTGTCACTGGCGTCACTCGCCGCTTCGTCCAGCGAGGTGAAGAAACTGCCCAGCATCCCGGCGAGATCATCCGTGCTGTTGGATAACAGGTCATCCACCCCGGAGGCATTTTTCATGAATGCTTCGTAGTCGCCGCTGCGGGAACGCGCGTTGTTATACTGCATATTGACGAATTCATCGAACTCACGGCGGACATGGCTGAAATAGGTGCCGTTGCCGAAATAGCCGTTGGTTGTCATTGTGCCCGGGTTTTCACCGAATACCGCGCTCTGGCGGTGATAATAACCCACCCCGGCGTTGGCCAGGTTGTTGGAAATAACACTCAGCCCGCCCTGGGCCGCGTTAATTCCGCTTAATGCGTTATTCATTACATTATTCAGCATGTGCTTTTCCTTTCTCTGGCGACTGCTTTCCCGGCGACTTACTGAAAATGCAGCGCAGATAGCATCCGTTTAAAATTATGTCTTACCTTGTTATCGGAAAGACGGCGTAAAAATTTAGTGTTAACTGCATTTTTTTACGCCGTGAATTTGTCAGAAAATGTCACTCAAATCGAGGGTGTACGCCTGTACAGCACGGGAAGCCACCGGTGCGGCGGCGGGTGTGCCACGGATTTGATTAATGAGGACAATCAGCTTGTCGGAATAGCCCGGGTCGGTGGCATATCCGGCCTTGTGCAGACGCTGTGCCGCCTGCTCCGGACTGGCCGCCTGTTTCACGCCGTGATAACGCGGATTTTCAGTCAGCAGACGGGTGTAATCGGCAATCGCCTCTTCATAAGAACCGTAAACACGGAAGTTATCACGCATTTTAATGGTCTTACCGTTGATAACCTCGGTGGTCATGATATTGGTGACCGGACCTTCCCAACCCTTACCGGCTTTGATACCAAACAGGTTGTGACTGGTTTTGCCGTCTGCGGTCAGAATTTCCCGCTTTCCCCAGCCGCTTTCCAGTGCCGCCTGTGCCAGGATCAGCAGATGATGCACACCACTTTTCTGTGATGCTGCTTTCGCCGGCTCTGTCAGTTTTGCAATGAAATTCTGACTGTTAAGCCCCAGTTCACGCACTTTTTTCAGCGGTGAACTCAGTGCATCCCCCGCAGAACTGAATTTCCGCATCAGCTGAGCCATTGCCTGCTGCGGCATGGACTGAATCACCGTGGCATCATCCAGCGCCATCATTGATGAACGCAGCGGCAAATCCGGTTCATTATCCGCAGAAAGCTGCTTAAACATCATATCGCCGAAGCCCAGCCCCTTTTCTGACAGGTTCTGGGCTATCTGCTGGTCATACATGCTGGTCAGCATCCGGGTCTGGTCGCTGGAGAACAATCCGTCCTGCGGCAGTGCGGCGCGCATGCTTTTGAGCATCATCTGAACAAAGGTCGCTTCCAGTTGCTGCGTCACCTGACGCAGCCCCTCCTGCGGTTTTTCATTCAGCTGCTGTTTCAGGCTGCCCAGCGACTGCACATCGTAGGCCGCACTCTGCATCAACTGTATGTCGCTCATCAGATGATCTCCAGCTTCGCCCGCAGACAACCGGCACTTTCCATCGCCTGCAGAATCGACATCAGGTCGGTCGGTGTGGCCCCTAATGTATTGAGCGCCTGAATAACCTGATTGAGATTCGCCCCGGCATTCACTTTTTTCAGTGTGCCGTCCTGCTCACGGATCCCGACATTGGTGTTGCGGGTCACGACGGTCTGACCACCGGCAAACGGCGTGTCCGGCTGACTGACCTGTGTCTGGCGCTCGACCGTCACCGCGAGGCTGCCGTGGGCAACCGCGCAACTGTCGAGCGTGACGGTCCGGTTAATCACGACAGAGCCGGTGCGGGAGTTCAGGATAACTTTGGCTTCATTCTGCGGCGGACGGATATTCAGATCCTGCACCCGTGCCAGGAAACGCACCTGGTCACTGCTGCTCTGCGGTACCCGTAACTGTACCGTGCGGGAATCCAGCGGTGTTGCGGTACCGAAACCGTTCATGCGGTTCACCGCGTCGCTGATATCCTGCGCCAGTGCAAAACTGTCTTCATTCAGCTGGAGATTAATCACGCCGCTCTGACCGAATCCGCCCGGCAGTTCACGCTCAATCGTCGCTCCGCCGCTGATACGGCCGCCGGCCAGCTGGTTCACTTTGACACTGCTGCCGCCGGCACTGACACCGGCACCGCCGACCAGGATATTACCCTGTGCCAGCGCATACACCTGACCATCCACGCCTTTAAGCGGCGTCATCAGCAGTGTGCCGCCGCGCAGGCTTTTGGCGTTACCCATTGAGGAAACGACCACGTCGATCGCCTGGCCGGAGCGGGCAAACGGCGGCATTTTGGCGGTGACCATCACCGCCGCCACGTTTTTCAGCTGCATATTGGTGCCCGGCGGTACAGTGATCCCCATCTGCGACAGCATGTTATTCAGGCTCTGCGTGGTAAACGGTGTCTGCATGGTCTGGTCACCGGTACCGTCGAGGCCGACAATCAGCCCGTAACCAATCAGCGCATTCTCACGCACGCCCTGTACGGTGGTCAGATCCTTAATCCGTTCACTGTGTGCGGGGAGACCCGCCAAACCTAAAACCGCAATCAGCAGGCCGGTCAGTACTTTTTTCATTCTCACTTTACCTCTGCTCAGTACGGTGACACATTCAGGAAGAAACGCTGTAACCAGCCCATATTCTGCGATTCATTGATATAGCCGTCGCCGACATACTCAATACGGGCATCCGCCACCTGAGTGGAGCTGACACTGTTATCCGCCCCGATGGTGCGCGGGTTGACCACACCGGAGAAACGGATAGATTCCGTACCCTGGTTAATGGCGATCCGTTTTTCACCCACCACATGCAGGTTACCGTTCGCCAGCAGCTGATCCACAGTGACCGTGATAGTGCCCTTAAAGGTGTTCTGGGCATTAGCGCCGCCTTTGCCGGTAAAATCGCTGTTACCTTTTACGTCCAGCTCCGTGTTGCTGCCGCCGAGCCAGCCCTGCATAAAGCCGGGCAGAATGGACGCAAGAAAGCCGGTTTTTCCGGCACGGTTGGCATTAGCGGAGGAATTTTTGCTGGCGCTGACGTTTTCCTGCAGATTGATGGTGAGGATATCGCCGACATTACGCGGACGTCTGTCCTCAAACAGCGGCTGGTAGCCATAGTAGGCAGGCTGCGCACTCTGAAAAATAGCACCGTTCGCGGCCGGGGCAGTCGGTGCGACCGGCAGCGCGGTGGTATGGGTATCCACCAGCGGTTTGGGTTTGATGTAAGCACAGCCGCTGAGTGATACGGCAAGCACTGCCGCTGTCACCAGTCCGCGCCCGCAAACAGAAGTGGCAGGAGAACTTGCGCAATCCTGCTGCCGTGGAACAATGCCGCTTTCAGTCATCTTAATACTCTTGCTGTTCTGTGCGTGTCTCAGTAAAAAAGCCCCGGCAGCGATAACCTCACCGCCGGGACGGGGATTACAGTTGTGTCAGACGCTGTAACATCTGGTCAGAGGCGGAAACGGCCTTACTGTTGATTTCATACGCGCGCTGCGTCTGGATCATATTGACCAGTTCTTCCGCCACGTTAACGTTAGAGGTTTCCACCATGCCCTGATACAGACGGCCTGCACCGTTGGTTTCAGGGGCACTTTCTGTCGGTGCGCCGGAGCTGGCAGTTTCCATATACAGGTTTTCGCCGATGCTCTCCAGACCTGCATCATTGATGAAGGTGGTCAGGGTGATTTGCCCGATTTGCTGCGGCTGGCTTTCGCCGTACATGGTGACAGAAACCGTACCGTCACGGCCGATTTCCATCTTCTGCGCCCCTTCCGGGATCATAATGGCCGGGACAATCTGATAACCGGATGAGGTCACCAGCTGACCGTTCTGATCAGGATGCAGTGAACCGTCGCGGGTATAGGCATCAGAACCGTCCGGCATCTGGACATGGATAAAACCCTGTCCGCTGATGGCGATATCAGTCGATGTGCCGGTTTTGTTCAGCGCACCCTGGGCATGAATACGGGTGGTTGCGACCGGACGTACACCTGTACCCAGCTGGAGACCGGTCGGCAGAGAGGTCTGCTCGGAACTCATGGCACCCGGCTGGCGGATGTTCTGGTAAAGCAGATCTTCAAACACCGCACGCTGGCGTTTAAAACCGTTGGTGCTGACGTTGGCCAGGTTGTTGGAAATAACATCCAGGTTCGTCTGCTGGGCTTCAAGCCCGGTTTTGGCAATCCATAATGAACGGATCATGATAATTCCTTACTGAATATTAACTCACCGCAAGCAGCTGATTGGCCCGCTGGGCATTCTCATCCGCGCTGTGAACCACTTTCATCTGCATCTCGAAATGACGCGCATTGGCAATCATTTCCACCATCGCCTGTGCCGGGTTGACGTTACTGCCTTCCAGCACACCGGACGATACTTTGCCGCGCTCACTCAGCGGCAGTTCATTGCCATTGGCATTACGCGCCGCAGCAGTGAGATGAAACAGCCCGTCCTCACCGCGCAGAACATCCTGCGGTTTCGCTTCCACCACTTTCAGACGGCCTATCTGTCCGAGCATGGTCGGCGGATCAGTCGGGATCAGCGCGGTGATAGTACCGTCACCGCCGATGGTCAGTTCCGCGTGCGGCGGCACATCAATCGCACCGCCGTCACCCTGCAGAAGGTGTTCACCCAGCATCAGCTGACCATCCGCCGAAACCTGAATGCTGCCGTTACGGGTATAAGCTTCTTCCCCGCCCGGCAATGCCACCGCCAGGAAATGGCCTTCATTAAGCGCCACATCCATCTGACGGCCGGTGTAGTTCAGCGGCCCCTGAGTCATATCCGCTCCGGGGGTCGAGGAGACCACCAGTGTCCGGGTCTGCTCTGTATCGCCGTTTACCGGTACTGCCCGCATGGCGGACAGCTGTGCCTTAAACCCGGATGTCGAGACGTTGGCAATGTTGTTCGAGACAATGGCCTGATTTTCCAGCGCATGCTTAGCGCCGCCCATTGCTGTATAAATGACGTGATCCATGGCCACCTTCTGTCTTTATGCTTAACGTAAGTTAACCAGCGTCTGCAGCATCTGATCCTGCGTTTTGATGGTCTGCGAGTTGGACTGATAGTTACGCTGCATCACAATCATGTTGATCAGTTCCTGGCTCATATCCACGTTGGAGGCTTCCACCGCGCCGCCGGTCAGGTTACCGAACTGTCCGGTACCCGGAACGCCGTCCATCGGGTTACCGGAGGCATTGGTGGCTTTCCAGACGTTACCGCCCTGGGATGCCAGGCCGTTATTGTTGGCAAACGCAGACAGTGCGATTTTGCCGACAGTCCGCTTCTGCTGGTTGGAATAGCTGGCGGTGATGGTGCCGTCATTCTCAATTTTGAAGCTGGTGTATTCACCGGACTGATAGCCGTCGATATCAATTTTGCTGACGGATGATTCGGTGACTTTCTGCTGACGGGTTTTATTGAAGCTCAGGTCAATTGTGCCGCCATCCGCACCGTTTAAGCCTTTATAAGTGAACTGAAAATCAGCGGTACCTTTCAGCTTGCCGTTGCCGTCAAATTCCATATCACCCAGGTCCTCAACAGCCGCTGTTTTATCGCTGCTGTCTTTGGCTTTGACACTCCATTTGTTGTCAGCGGTTTTGATAAAGTAAACCGCGACTTCATGGGTGTTACCCTGGCTGTCATAGGTGGTCATGGTGGTGCTGAAGTTGTAGGTATCCGGGTTGTCCGGATCAAACGCAGCGGTAATTGCCTTATCATCCGAGTTCAGGTTCATGGTTAATTCACCTTTGGCGGACGCTCTGGCGTCCATCATATCGGTCGGGATATTCAGCGCCTGCGGAATGCCGCCCGTCTGGATAGTGGTGTTACCGGCAGCATCCTGACCCGCCGGGAAACCGGTGACCATCATGCCCTGGTTGTTGACCAGGTTACCGCTCTTGTCACGGTGAAATTCACCGTCACGGCTGTAAACCACATCACCGTTACCATCCAGCAGACGGAAGAAACCGTTACCGGAAATCGCCACATCAGTAGCGCGGTCAGTACGGGTGATAGCACCGTCTTTGAAGTTCTGGGAAACCGCCGCAACGTTAACCCCGAGACCGACACCGGAACCGGCAAACATATCAGCAAAAGAAGCATGCGCCCCTTTAAAGCCGTTGGTTGCGGAGTTGGCAATGTTGTTACCGATCGAATCAAGACCGGATGAAGCGGCGTTCAGGCCGCTGACTGCTTGTGAAAAAGACATGTCACCTCCATGACAATTGGGTTTGCTTATTAATTTGACGGATACACTTTAAAGATTTCAGACAGCAGCACGCTGTTGCCTATGCCCACATCCAGCAGCGGTGCATCCGCTCCCGGTGTCACGCCATTCACTTTCGCGTATTTCAGTCTGACGACGCCGCTTTTCGGGATCTCTTCACCCTTCATGGTGGCTTTTACCTCAAAGGTGTATTTCCCTTTGGTATCGGCAACCAGATCACCGTTGTCATTGCGGCCGTCCCAGGTCTTGTCGTAGATATCCGGTTTGGTTTCACCGTCAATCGTGATGGTTCTGACAATTCCTTTATTTCTGTCGCGGATGGTTATCTCAATTTTGTCCGCCGGTTTGGCGAGGAAGAAACCGAACGGCGAGGATTCAAATCCGCTGCCGCTGCTGTCATCACCACCGTTATCATCCGCAAACGGCGCAATTGATGTGTCATCACCCGGCGGCGGGTTATCGGCTTTCACACGGGTGGTGCCGTCACCGGTTGGTACCAGGACCAGGTCGCTGCCCGGGATCAGGACATTTTTCCCGACCAGTTGTGTTGCCTGTAATGACTGTCCGGAGTTAATTTGTTTTGAAATACCGCTGACACTGTCATTCAGGCTGTTCATGCTTTCCAGGGTGGCGATTTGCGCCAGCTGACTGGTCAGATCCGTGTTATCCATCGGTTTGGTCGGATCCTGGTTCTGCATCTGCGTGACGATCATTTTCAGAAAGGTGTCCCGCATATCATCACTCTGACTTTTCTGCGGTTTTTTCTGCGCATCAATGTCGTTATTGACCGGATCATTGGTTGCTGCATTAATCCCCATGACTCACTCCGTTACTGTCCGAGGGTTAAGGTTTTCTGCAACAGCACTTTGGCTGTGTTCATCACTTCCAGGTTTGCCTGATAACTGCGGGAGGCGGAGATGGTGTTGATCATTTCACCCACAGTGTCCACGTTCGGCATCCGCACATAACCTTTTTCATCCGCCAGCGGATGACCGGGTTTGTACTCCAGACGCGGCGGAGCCGGGTCTTCAATCAACTGGCTGACTTTCACGCCGCCGATGTCATAGCGCCCCTGCGGCGCGGTCTGAAATACCACCTGTTTCGCACGGTACGGTTCGCCGTCCGGCCCGGCCACACTTTCGGCGTTCGCCATGTTACTGGCGCTGACGTTCAGACGCTGGGACTGCGCGGTCAGTGCGGAGGCGGAAATATCAAAAATACTCAGTAGTGCCATCAGAATTACCCTTGCTGTAAGACGGCCAGCATGCTTTTCACGCGGCTGTTAATAAAGGTCAGGTCAGCCTGATATTTCAGGGTGTTATCAGCAAACTGACTGCGTTCAACATCCATATCCACGGTATTGCCGTCCATCGATGTCTGATACGGCACCCGGTATTTCAGATCAACCGCTGACGGTGTTGCGGCACCGTGTCCGCTGATATGACCTTTCGCGGTCACTGCCATCGCCAGACCGCCGTTCTTCACCGTGCCGTTATTCATCGCCTGTTTCAGCTGGTGGCTGAAATCGATATCCCGTGCCTGATACCCGGGGGTATCCGCATTGGCAATATTGGATGCCAAGATTGTCTGACGCGTTTCCCGCAGCGAAAGTGCCTGCTGCTGAAATGCAAACGTGGCATTTAACTTATCAAGCATGTCTGCCCTCTGTTGATGTGTTACGCCTGTTTTAGTGACAGGTATATTATCCGTCCCGTGAAAATCTAATGGCAGGATAAACGCGAAATAACCAACCTATTTACCGGATTCAACAGTGAGGAAATTGCGTAAACTGCGACCATCAGAAATAATCCCGTTTGTGAAGGAGAAGAGAATGACACCCCGTTACCGCACCCTGTTTATCAGCGGATTACTGGTGTTTTCCACCTCCGCACAGGCCGGGTTACCGGAAGAGATCAATCATTACTTCCGGCAGCTGCACCCGAAACCCATGCAGGTATCTGTCGAAATAAAAACCCCGATCGACCGCTGGCCTGCCTGTAAAGACCCGGTACTGCAACTGCCTGCCGGCGGACGTAACACCGGCAATATTTCACTGCCGGTGTTATGCGGAAAAAAACGCACCTTTATGCAGCTGACAGTCAATGTCACCGGCCAGTATTACGTGGCAACCCGTCAGATTCAGCGCGGTGAAACTGTTCAGCTTGTGGATATCGGCACAAAACGCGGTTTACTTCACAAATTGCCTGCGGGCGCGGTTACCGATAAAATAGCCCTCCGCGGTGCCATTGCCCTGCGCAATATTGATGCCGGGCAGACCTATGTCGCCTCCATGACCCGCAAACCCTGGGCAATAAAAGCCGGACAAAGCGTTTTTGTCATGGCGGATGGTGATAATTTCTCGGTAAAATATGAAGGCCGTGCCATTAATAATGCCGCCGCCGGAACTACTATCCGGGTCCGGCTGGTGAATGGTCAGGTGGTCAGCGGTGAAGCCCTTGAAAACGGCAGCGTGAAAGTATCACTGTAGTTATATGCTGCGTGATGAATTTAGTTATAAAGTTTCAGATAAGATTGCCGATAAACAATGAGCACAAGGGAGGCGCCCCTCCATCTCATACAGATCGGGAAAAGGAAAACAGATATGGCAATTGAGCAAACATCCGCGATTTCAGCACTGACAAAAGTGACTAACCGCGACCCGAAAGAGCTGACCGCGCCGGTGCGCGATAAAAAAGTTCAGGCAGAAGAGACTGTCCGCGAAAGTGCATTTTCGCCGAGTGAACTTCAGAAGCAGCTGCTTGCGCCGGGTAAAAACGACATTAATACTGCACGGGTGGCAGAAATCAGACAGGCCCTGAAAGACGGCACATTACGGATGGATGCCGGTAAAATCGCTGACGGTCTGCTGCGCGATGCGCATGAGTGCATGTTATCCATGGACAGCGCCGATAAAAATGACTGATCAACTTCTGCCGCTGCTGGATCAACAACTCTCTCATTTACAGTCACTGCATCAGGTGATGAAAAATGAAGAGTTGTTACTCGGCTACCCGCGTGTTCCGCAGTCTCCGTTTCAGGAAGCCACGGAACAGAAACGGTTTCTGGTTGCCGCGATCGGCCATAATGAAACCCGCCGCCAGGCACTTGAGCAGGAAGCCGGGCTGTGTGCACCTTATGACAATAATGAAACCATGCACACTGTCTGGAATGCGATTAAAGACCTTACTCTGACGCTGAAAGAGATGAATTACCGCAATCATCAGATGCTGAAACTGCATATGCAGTTTAATCAGGAGCGGCTGGATTTTATGAAAAAACATAATAACCAGGCGACTTACGGCGCTGACGGCCAGGAATCCCGCACACCGGCACTCGGTAAAAAAATCTCCGTCTGATAATTAACTGCCTTTCCCCGGCAGTTAATTATTTTAATATTCTCTGTCCCTTATCTTTATTCCCGTTCTCACTTCTGTTTTCTGATTAATATTGTATCCCCCTTTACGCTCATATTATTGACTGCCGCCCGGCGGCATCCTGAATAACATCAGATATACAGCCATTCCTATATAAAAATATAAATTCATAATTCAAATCTATTATTACCCCATTGAAAATAAAATCATTTCTGCTTTAAAAATCAAATAAATAAATAAAGCACCACAAAATCAGCACACCATGTCAATAGATTTATTTGACTCATTCTCAACGGTCAATAAGTATGTCCTCTGGTTATATACCCTGAAAAAGAAATCTTTATTGAAATAAAGGCCTCTTTATAACCAGATATTCAGTGTATTAACTCAACAAATCAGCCCACTTTATGTGAATTGCATATTTATAAGGCCATTATCGATGGATCAAATAACCCGAATTCTTGAAAAGCTGAATCAGCAACGTAGTGGTAAAACAGTGACGCTGGCAGATTTTATGCCGATGTCCCTTGCCGAAGTTCGCAGCCTGACAGGCAGCCGCCTTTCCCGTGAAGAAGCGCAACTACTTCACCGCGCGGCAATCAAAGAACAGCAGAACAACATTCTGTATACTGCCCGTGCGCTGACCCGCGCCAACCCGCTGCTGAAAAAAGAGATGGGCGCTGCCCGCACTTACGGCGCGACGCCGTACGGCTATAACGACATTATCATGCCGCGTGCCGATGAGTTTGCCGCACCCGGCGCGGTCTCTTCCATGTTCTCCCCGGCCGGCTATCTGACTGAGTTGTACCGCGAAGCCCGTGGCCTGCATCAGAAAGACAGTGTCAATAATCTGGACAAACGCCGTCCTGACCTGGCTAAGCTGGTGTTATCTCAGGAAAATCTGGATAAAGAGATTTCCACCCTGTCACTGGCTAATGAGCAACTGGAAACGGCGCTGATGGCGCAAGCCGGTCAGACAGACAAAAACAAATATTATGAAACCCTGGCAACCTCCCGCCGCAGTGGTGTAACACCGTATAACGCGCCGTTTGAGGGGATCCGTAACGCCCTGGCACAACAGAATTTTGTTCTGCCGGACCATGTGCTGAGTAAAGGTGCACAATCCGCTGCACAGATGGCGTTATACGCCGGTATCTCACCGGAACTGTATGCTATTCTGACAGAAAAAACAGACGGATTAAGTGAAGCAGCAACCGAAGCGCTGCTGAAGAAAAACTTCCCGGGAATTGATACTGACCGCCTGATGAATCTTGATGCGCTGGCGAATTATTACGGGCTGCCGCGGGATGAGATTCAGGAGATGCTGGAAAAATACGGCGCAAAAACACCGGATGATTCCCATATCAACACATTGCCTTTACATTTTGTTGAAACAGACGGAAAGATTACAGTCATAGGAATAACAAAGAAAATCTATAATCACCCCAAAGAATTTTTTTATATTGACTTAGTTCCGCAAGGTGACAAACAATTTTTAGTTAATTTTTCTGTTAAAAATAGCTATCCTCAGTGGCCGAACTTCCAAATAAGTCCTACTGGTTATTGGAAGGATGAAATATACATTAAGGAAAATTTTATCCCTGAAGCAGGTCAGCATTATAGTATCCCTGTAATACTGGAGGACTCATCACCTACAGATAAAATACATATCAGTATTACCCGTTTTCTGATAAAAAATAAAGATGATTGGGCTAACTCATCTTGTGATTTTTTTCCCGTTAACACTGCTTTAGCTTCCTCTACCTAGCTGCTCATCCTCAACAAAACTCTGCGCCTGGCCAAAGCCACCGGTATGACTCCGCTGAAAACCCAGCGTGCATTAACCCGCCTGAAACTGAAAGACACAGATTCGGACACAACCGTACTGCATCGCTTCTGTGAATTCCTGCTCTACCGTAAACGCTACAATATCAGCAGCGATGATGCCTTAATCCTGAGTGGTGCGACTATCAGAACTGCCAGCTATGACGGCCAGCTTAGCCAGTTTGACCGGATATTTAATAATCCGCCGCTCAATGGTGAAGTTTATTCATTGGATTATAGCGATATTTCACTAAAACCAGACACAACAGATACACGCAGAGATATACTGAAACGTGCTTTCTCTGTGAACAATATTGATTTGTTATTACTGTCTGCGATGACAAACCGCCATGGCAACTCAACAGTAATAACGAATAATGCCAGTAAAATAAGCACACTATACCTTATTCGCTTACTGGCCGATTCTCTGGCTCTCAGTATTTCACAGTTAAATACATTACTGTTGCTGTCACCCTTTACAAAAACTGACCTGGACCAGGATAACCGCCTTCAGATGATGGACTATCTGTGGCAAACGACTCAATGGCTGAACGAACAAAACTTATCTGCCGATCAATTACTTTTGCTGTTAACCACAGATGCCCCCGCGGCGCCGACCAAAGAAATGGACATAATGCTGGATGCGCTGCGTAACGGGGGTATTGATAATACCAATACCGATACGTTGTATTCCACCATGGCACCTGTCATTGCGGCATCCATGCAGTTGCAAAGCGCCGGACAGAGTGAATATTTACTGCGCTGGCTGGATACAGATCAAAATTCACCGATCATATCAGCGTCTGAACTCTGGTCGAAAATACAGCTGGAAAACCTGACACCTCCGCAAAAAAAATCAGTTGCGGCTTACTGCCAGGCACTGGCACAACGCGTACTGGTTATCCGTACCTTTGCACTCAGTGATACAGAACTTCAGGTGCTGTCAACAAGTGCGCCGGTAAAAACGATTTCCGGACTACAGGCAATCAGTCATTTTCATAACCTGGTCAACCGCTGCGGCGGGCAGGCCGGTACCGTTCTGGATGCACTGCAAAGCAGTACACTGACCGTTAAAATTCTGGCGCAGGCACTGAATGTGCCGGGAATCACTATCAGCCAGATTCTGGGTCTGCAGGCGGACATCCCCGACAGTCCGGTTACCAAATGGACGCAGCTGGGCAAACTCCCTGTTTATCTTGATATTTCAGACAATCTGCATATCACCCCGAAAGAAATCACCCATCTGCTGGCGGTATCTGAAAATGCGTCACCTTCTTATGCAGAACTCACCACACTGGCCGGATTGTTACAGGCCGGTCTGAACGAACAGCAGACAAAACAACTGCAAAACCAGTCGGAGCCATGCCGCAGTGAAGCCCTCAGCGGAGAGTACCGTGCTCTGGTTATGGGTAAACCGCTGGCAAACCGTGATGATATCTGGCGTACACTGCTGATTGACGGCAAAGTCAGTGCTGAAATCACCACCACACCGCTGGCGGATGCGATTGCCGGTATTCAGCTTTATATCAACCGCACTGTTGCCGGTGATGAGCCGGGGGCAGACAACGCTGTGCTTGAGCGTCAGTTCTTTAAAGACTGGGATACCTATAATAAGCGCTACAGCACCTGGGCGGGTGTGTCTCAGCTGGTGTATTACCCGGAAAACTATATTGACCCGACTATCCGCATTGGTCAGACCGGGATGATGAACACCATGCTGGAGCAGCTTTCTCAGAGCGAGCTTAACAGCGACACCCTGGAAGATGGCTTCCGCCAGTATCTCACCGCCTTTGAACAGGTCGCTAACCTGAAAGTGGTCAGCGGTTATCATGATGCGGTTGATATTGATGAAGGTAATACCTGGTTTATCGGTGCCAGCCAGACTGAGCCGAAAAAATATTACTGGCGTAAGGCGGATCACAGCAAATGTCAGAACGGTCATTTTGCTGCCAATGCCTGGAGTGACTGGAAAGAAATTACCTGTGCTGTTAATCCGTATCAGGATATGGTGCGTCCGGTGATTTTCCGTTCACGTCTTTATCTGCTATGGGTTGAAGAACAAGTACGGAAAGATGGCGAAGGTAAAAAGGATATTTCGTCTTTTACCCTGAAACTGACGCATATTAAATATGACGGCAGTTGGGCATCACCGTTCAGTTATGATGTGACCAATGAATTCAATAACCAGCCCCAGAAGAAGCAAGATAAAGCGCTATATTGTGCCACAAACACAGCCAAAGATACGATAACCGTTGTCTGCTACAAAAAAGAGGATGAGGGCACATTACCCGGAAATGCATTCGGACTACAGATCCGGCCCGATATGACCACAGCCCAACTGCTGAACAGCAAAGACCTGCTGACAGCAGTAAAATTACAGCTGGATACCCTTAATGTTACCCGCATTAATACGGAAGAAAGTGACTATAAGGTATCAACGATAACACCGGAAGACCAGAAAGGATATTATGGACTGGAAACTAATATTTTTATCGAAAAAATAGATAGTTACAAAGAAGGTAATAAACAGTTTTTAACTGTGCGACCCACTTTGGAAGCCAAAATTGATATTACCGCCATGCCGCACATGTTACGTCGGCTATTTGCCAGAGACTATCTGAATTTCGGATATGATTTATATCAGTATGAGAGTGTGACACTGGCTCCCGGAGAAAATGAACTGCCCCGGGGCGACTATAACTTTTATATCCTTCTCAATCACTCCACCCAGAATTACTTTTTTTATCTGAGCATTCCGTTCGGAAAAAACGCACCGGATTACGCTAAAGATATCGGCGTAATTATAACGCTTTCTGACGGCACCGGTTCAATCGAAAAGCTGAACTGGGAAGGCAGTGATACACAAAACCACTATTATTCCTTGCCGAAATTAGGAAAATTTGAACCGGATACCAAGTATTATAAGATAGTGAATTTGCATTCAGGCTACCAAGGTACAATAGGCAAACTGAACGTCAGTAAACAACGACTGGTTCTGAGCACCCCTTCCCGTTTGAACACCGGCATCAAACTTTATAAAAACAGTAACGTACTGCTGGAGCTTTCCGAAGTTGGTCATAATGCCGATACGAAACAAAGCACCGCAGAGGGAACCCTTCTGTTCACATACCGATTTAGTGCCCAGAAACTGGATGTCACGGAACACATCGTAAGCTCCCAGCTGGATTTCTCCATTCTGGCCAGTCTGAAGAATCAGGATAATACCCCGGTACACGGAAGCCGTAATTATAAATTACATGTTGAATTGGTGAAAAACGATGCCCCAGTATCAACCCGTGCCATCGCCCTGCACACCACTGAAGGCGGCGCCCAGTATATGGAATGGGATGCTTACCGCACCCGGCTGAATACCCTGTTTGCCCGTCAGTTAATTGAAAAGGCCAATAGCGGGATTGATGCGGTGCTGTCACCGGAAACCCAGAACCTGCGTGAACCTAAGCCGGGACAGGGTACTTATGTCACCCTGACACTGAAGCCGTATGACCCGGTTATTCATGGCAGTAACAGGAGATTTACACTTTATTACGGCAATGTTTTCGCGAGTCCCGACAAATTTCCGGTTTACAGCGGTACACTGAGTGCTGTCAGTAATACAGAGGTGACATTATTTATTCCGCGAATGGATAACGCGCATGGCAATAAAGATAATTTATATCTTAAGACGGAATACCAGAAAACCACAACAAATCCGATCCGTCTGCACCGCACAACTGACAATACAGAAAATCCGCACGGCTGGACACTGGATAAAAGCCATCACAACGGCACCTTCCCCGGCCTTGAATCGGTATCCGGTCTGTCACAGCCCGATGAACCAATGGACTTCAGTGGTGCCAATGCCCTCTATTTCTGGGAGCTGTTCTATTACACCCCGATGATGGTGGCCATGCGTCTGTTACAGGAGCAGAACTTTACCGAAGCCAACCGCTGGTTAAGCTATATCTGGCGCCCTGCCGCCAGCGGTACCGGTGACTGGCGCGTGCGTCCGCTGCTGGAAGATACTTCCTGGAACGCCGATCCGCTGGGTTCGGTTGACCCGGATGCGGTCGCTCAGAATGACCCGATGCACTACAAAGTCAGCACCCTGATGAAACTGCTCGATCTGCTGATTGCCCGTGGTGACAGCGCTTACCGCATGTTGGAGCGTGATACCCTCAATGAAGCGAAAATGTGGTATATGCAGGCGCTGGGATTACTGGGTGATAAGCCGATCACGATTATCGGCAGTGGCTGGGGTAACCCGGCACTGAGTGACGCAGCAGATAAGACACAGGCAAAACAGTTCCATGACGAAATCAGCCGTATCCGCAGCGGTGGTCTCCTGCCGGAGGTCCGTACTGCCAATACCCTGACCGGGCTGTTCCTGCCGCAGCAGAACGAAAAACTGCTCGGCTACTGGCAGACCCTGGAAATGCGCCTGTTTAATCTGCGTAATAACCTGTCCATCGACGGGCAGCCGTTATCGCTGCCGGTCTTTGCCGCACCGGCTGACCCGGCCGCACTGCTCAGTGCCGCAGCCGCAGCCTCCGGTGGCAGCAAAGCCTTACCGTCTGCCGCCATCCCGGCAATGCGCTTCCCGCAGGCGCTGGACAGTGCCCGTTCGCTGACCGGACAGCTGATGCAGTTCGGTTCCTCGCTCCAGGGGCTGATTGAGCGCCGGGATGCGGAAGCGATGAGTGAACTGCTGCAAAACCAGGCCGGTGAGCTGATGCTCTCCTCCCTGCGGATGCAGGAGCAGGCACTCACCGAGCTGGATGCCGAGAAGAAAACACTGGAACAGAGCCGTGCCGGTGCGCAGTCCCGCTTTGACAGCTACCGCACGCTGTATGATGAAAATGTCAGTGCGGAAGAAAAACGGACCATGGATCTGTATCTCTCGTCCGCAATACTGAGTACATCCGTTGAAGGGCTGAATATGGCTGCCGCCGCCGCCGATATGGCACCGAACGTCTTTGGTCTGGCCGTCGGGGGCAGCCGCTGGGGCGGTATCCCGAAAGCCATTGGTTCCGGTATCGCACTGGCAGCCTCCGCCACCAAAATTACCGCGGATAATATCAGCCAGTCTGAAGCATGGCGCCGCCGCCGTCAGGAATGGGAAATCCAGAAAAACAATGCCGAATCTGAAGTGAAACAGATTGATGCCCAGCTGGAAGCCCTGGCCGTCCGCCGCACCGCCACAGAGATGCAGCGCGAACACCTGGAAATCCAGCAGGCGCAGACTCAGGCACAACTGGAGTTCCTGCAGCGCAAATTCAGCAATAAAGCACTCTACAGCTGGCTGCACGGCCGTCTGGCATCCATCTATTACCGCTTCTACGACCTGACCGCCACCCGCTGCATGATGGCCGAAGCCGCGTTTGCATGGCAGACCGGTGAAACCACGCGCTATATCAAACCGGGCGCATGGCAGAGCAGTAATGCCGGACTGATGGCCGGGGAGTCCCTGCTGCTGAATCTGACAGAGATGGAGCAGGCATGGCTGAAATGGAACCACCGTACGCTGAAAGTCACCCGTACTGTTTCACTCGCCAAAGTGTATAAGGAGTATGACACACCGGTTAATCTGGCAGAGAAAATTGCTGAGCTGCTGAAAGGCAGCGGTTCCGGTAATACACCGGCAGCAACCGGGCTCTCAATGACCGCAGATAAAGAGTTATATGCCGCGTTTAACCTGAAGGCACTGAAGATTGCGGAAAACTACCCTGCCCGTCTGGGTAAAACACGCCGAATCAAACAGATCAGCGTGACCTTACCGGCGCTGACAGGGCCGTATCAGGATGTGCGTGCCGTGCTCAGTTACGGCGGCGATGTCAGACTGCCGGACGGCTGTAAAGCCATTGCCGTCTCCCACGGTATGAATGACGACGGTCAGTTCCGGCTGGATTTCAATGACGGCCACTGGCTGCCGTTTGAAGGGATCCCGGTGGATAATGACAGCAGCCTGTTCCTGAGCTTCCCGGAAGCAACAAAGGATGAGCAGAAAGCCCTGCTGCTCAGTCTGAGCGATATCATCATCCATATCCGTTACACCATCCGTTAATTTTTATCCTGACCCGGGCAGCCTGCGGGCTGCCCGTTCTGGAGCCTATTATGCAACAATCAGATAATATCAGTCCTCAGGCGCCGTCTCTGCCGAAAGGCGGCGGTGCACTGACCGGACTTTCCGGACAGGCGGGGGCCGCCGGGCCGGACGGCGCGGCGTCGCTGTCTCTGCCGCTGCCCGTCAGTGCCGGACGCGGCTATTCCCCTTCTCTCTCACTCAGCTACAGCAGTCAGGGCGGTAACAGTGCCTTTGGTATCGGCTGGGATGTGAATCTTCCTGCGGTCAGCCGCCGCACCCGTAAAGGTGTTCCTGCTTATACCGCTGACGATGAATTTCTGGATCCTGCCGGTGAAGTCCTGGTGGCTGTCCCCGGCGCGGCGGATAAACGTCAGACCCTGCTGGGTGTAAAACTGGCCGTTTCTTATCAGATAACTACATACCGCGCCCGGACGGAGCGTGATTTCAGCCGCCTGGAATACTGGCAGCCGCAAGGCAGTACCACCGAACCGGATTTCTGGCTCTGGTATGCCGCAGACGGTCAGGTGCATCTGCTCGGTTATGAATCTGCCGCCCGTATCAGTAACGGCAGCCACACGGCCCGCTGGTTACTGAACGCCTCGGTCTCCGCCACCGGTGAGCAGATTTATTACCGTTACCGTGCGGAAGATGACATCAATTGCAGCGACCGGGAAAAAGCCGCCCATCCGGGCAGCCACAGCCAGCGCTATCTCAGTGAAGTCCATTACGGCAATATCACCGCCGGACGCACATTCCCTTGTTTCAACGGCAACGATGCCACCAAAGCCGGCTGGCTGTTTGTGCTGGTGTTTGACTACGGCGGACGCACCCTTAAACCGGCAGAAAAACCGCTGTTTAACGCCGGTTCCGGCTGGTTGTGCCGTCAGGATCCGTTCTCCGGTTATGCTTACGGGTTTGATCTGCGTACCCGCCGTTTATGCCGCCAGGTGCTGATGTTCCACCGCCTGGAGACGCTCGCTGAAAAAGCAGAAGGTACGGATGTACCGGCACTGGTTTCCCGCCTGCTGTTTGAGTATCAGGAAACCCACGTTGTCACCACACTGACTGCCGCCCGGCAGATGGCGTTTGAGGATGACGGCAAAATGCTGTCTCTGCCGCCGCTGACCTTCGGCTGGCAGACCTTTGATTTTCCGGAGTCTGTGCAGTGGTCTCAGCCGGAGATGGGTAAACTCAATCCGCAGCAGCCGTGGCAGTATCTGGATCTGCACGGTGAAGGTATTTCCGGGATCCTGTATCAGGACAGCGGCGCATGGTATTACCGCGCCCCGGTCCGTGATACCGGGAGCGATGATGTCAATGCGGTAATATGGGATAAACCGCAGCGGCTCGATAATATTCCCGCCCTGAAAAACGGTGCGATGCTGACTGATCTTGACGGTGATGGCCGTCTGCAGTGGGTTGTCACACAGCCCGGCGTACACGGGCAATACCGTCAGCAGACAGATAACCCGGAACAGTGGCTGCATTTTACACCGCTCAGTGCCCTGCCGCTGGAATACGGCCATCCCGCCGCACAAATGACCGATATCGACGGTATCGGTGCCACCGACCTGGTGCTCATCGGTCCGCGCAGTGTGCGCATCTGGCCGGGCAGCAAAGACGGCTGGCTATCCGCCAAAGATATTCCGCAATCAGAAAAAATTGTCCTGCCGTCACCGGACGGCGATGCCGCCACACTGGTTGCTTTCAGTGATGTGCTCGGCTCCGGACAACAACATCTGGTACAGATCAGTGCGGGCGGAGTGCTTTGCTGGCCGAATCTGGGTCACGGCCGCTTTGGTCAGCCGCTGGCACTGGACGGTTTCAGCAAAAAACAGACGGAATTCAATGCCGCATATGTTTATCTCGCCGATATTGACGGCAGCGGTACCGCCGATATTCTGTATGCCCGCAGTGATTATATTGAAATCTACCGTAACCGCAGCGGTAACGGTTTTGACAAACCAGTCACTGTGAAGCTGCCTGCCGGCGTCCGTTACAATAAGACCTGCCGTTTACAGATAGCGGATGTACAGGGACTGGGGGTCGCCAGCCTGCTGCTGACGGTTCCCCATACCGTACCGCGTCATTATCTGCTGCATCTGACCACCGAAAAACCGTGGCTGCTGAATCAGATTAATAATCAGACGGGGATGTCGCAGAATCTGCGCTACCGCAGTTCCGCACAGTTCCGGCTGGATGATAAAACCCGCGAACCGGTTTCATATCTGCCTTTCCCGCTGCATACGTTGTGGAAAACAGAAACTACCGATGAAATCACCGGCAATAAACTGGTAAGTGAAGCCCGTTATCACCACGGTGTGTGGGATGCCCGTGAACGGGAGTTCCGCGGCTTCGGCTGTGTGGAGGTACTGGATTCAGATACCACCGCCGCCCGCGCCACCAGCGGGGTACTGACGATGCCGGTACTGACCCGTAACTGGTATGCCACCGGTTATACCCCTGTTGATACACAACTGAAAAATGAGTACTGGCAGGGCGATAAAAATGCCTTTGCCGGGTTTGTTACGCGGCTGACAACCGGCAGCGGTGATAAAGAATCCATCTGTTCTGATGCCCTGATGCAAAAACAGGCATTCTGGCTCAGCCGCGCGCAAAAAGGGATGCAGCTGCGCAGTGAGGTATACGGCAAAGACGGCAGTCCGCAACAGGATTTACCGTACAGTGTCAGTGAACAGCGGCTGAGTGTCCGTCTGATCACACCGGATGCAGATATGCCGGTAGTCCGGCCGTCTGTATCAGAAAGCCGTGAATATCATTATGAACGCATGGCTGCTGATCCGCAGTGTTCACAATCCGTTATACTCAGTGCGGATGAGTACGGTTACCCGCTGCGTGAAGCGACGATTCATTATCCGCGCCGTCCGAAACCGGCAAAAAACCCGCTGCCGGATACCCTGCCCGCGTCACTGTTTGATTCCGGTTATGATGATCAGCAATTGCAACTCATTGTATCGTTATCACAGCATGCACGGCACCACCTGACCAATCTGAAACAGGAACAGTGGCTGACCGGGCAGCCTGATGCTGATCGCAGCGATATTTTTGTTCTGAAATCCGGATTAGTTCCGGCAACGGGCTTAAATACGGAAACACTGCCTGCCCTGCTCAGCAATAACCAGTCTGCACGCCACTTTGCCGGACAACAGAGGACTTACTGGCTGAATAAAGATAATCAGCCGTCAGTAACAGTTCCGTCCTGGCCGCCGCGCCGGAGTTATACGGATACTGCAGAGCTGGATGAGACGATTACCGCAGCCATAAAATCAGGTACAGATATCACGGAGCAGTTACTGAAAACCGGCTATATCAAAGCGGATTACCTGTTTGCCGGTACCTCAGAAACAGGAAAAAAGGTCTGGATTACGCGCTCCGGTCATCAGACTTACGGTGCACCGGAACAGTTCCTGCTGCCGGTTGCCGTCCGCGATAATCCGCTGATCGGGGAACGTCATCTGACCCGCGATAAACATCACTGTGTTATCACTAAACACACCGATGCCTCCGGACTTATCACTCAGGCAAAATATGACTGGCGTTTTCTGTCTGTCTGCGAAATAACCGATACCAATGACAATATCAGCCAGGTACAGACTGATGCGCTGGGACGGGTGATCAGCAGCCGTTTTTACGGCACGGAAAATGGTCAGAAAACCGGCTACAGCCAGAAACCGCTGACACTGCCGGATTCAGTGCAGGACGCCACGGAGATGAAAAAACAACTGCCGGTTGCGCAGTGTTTTGTCTATGCCGCAGACAGCTGGATGCACAGCGGTACAGATAAACTGCCGCCGCATGTGCTGACCCTGACAACTAATCGCTATGATGACGAACCGGCGGATAAAAGCACACAGCAAATCCGTCAGCAGGTCACCTTCAGTGACGGTTTCGGGCGGATTTTACAGCAGTCAGCCCGTTTTGAGGACGGTGACGCATTCCACCGCAATAAAAACGGTTCACTGGCAGCCGGAAGCCGGAAAAGTGAGAAAGAAACAGCACGCTGGGCAGTGTCGGGCCGCACTGAGTATGATAACAAAGGACATGCCGTCCGGACGTATCAGCCATACTTTGTCAATGACTGGAGGTATGTCAGTGATGACAGTGCGCGGCAGGATCTGTACGCCGACACGCACTGTTATGACCCGCTCGGCCGTGAGCATCAGGTGATCACCGCAAAAGGTTATCAGCGGCGCACACTGTACACACCGTGGTTTGTGGTCAGTGAGGATGAAAACGATACAGCGGAGTAAGCTGTATCTGTGTACAACAAAAAATGCCGGTCATGATTTGACCGGCTCAATATACAAAAAACGGGAACCTGTTTTCACAGATTCCCGCAAAGTATGATGGTAATGGTTTAACCCGTGATTAACCGCCGATCATAGAAGTCATCCGTATCTGACGGCGATCGTTCAGTTCAAGGTTGGACATCACCGCCAGCTGCGGCAGACTGCGGCGCAGGAAGCGGGATAAGATCAGACGCAGTGAATGATTGACCAGCAATACTGTCGGTGCACCCATCGCTTCCTGGTGCTGTACCGCACTCATCGCCTGCATTTCGATATTCTGTGCCAGGTTCGGCTCCAGACCGCCGCCGCTTTTCGCGGCCTGCAACAGGATCTGCTCCAGCCCCGCATCCAGACCAATCACCTGAATTTCCCCTGATGCCCCGAACCACTGCTGGGTAATAGCGCGGCCCAGTGCTATCCGCACCTGCGACGTCAGAACATCGGTATCTTTCTGCTCGCCGTTCTCACCAACCTGCTCTGCCAGGGTTTCAATAATAGTGCGCATATCGCGGATCATGACATTTTCAGTCAGCAGATTTTGCAGCACGCGGTGGAAAACGGTCAGTGATAAAGTATCCGGGATCAGGTCATCCGCCAGCTTCGGTATCTCTTTCTTCACGCGGTCATACAGCATCTGTGCTTCCTGACGGCCGAACAGGTCGCTGGCGTATTCCAGCAGGATCTGATTAAAGTGTGTCGCCACCGCCGTACTGGCTGAAACCACGGTGTAACCCTGAATCTGTGCCTGCTCACGCAGATCATCATCAATCCACACTGCCGGTAAACCAAATGCCGGTTCCTGTGTGGCATCCCCTTCCAGAGAGCCCGCCGCATTGCCCGGGTCAATCGCCAGCCAGCGGCCCGGCTGAGCCTCGCCGCGCCCGACTTCCGCCCCTTTGATCAGGATCCGGTAAGCAGTCGGTGCCAGTTCGAGGTTGTCACAGATATGCACCACCGGCGGCAGATAGCCGACTTCCTGGGCAAATTTTTTGCGCAGCCCGCGGATCCGCCCGAGCAATTCGCCCTGCTGGTCATTATCCACCAGCGGAATCAGCCGGTAACCGACTTCCATCGCCAGCAAATCTTCCGCCACCACATCATCCCAGGTCGCTTCCGTGACTTTATTCGCCTCACGGAACTGCTGCTCCTGCACATTGTTATCCGTCTCTTTGACCGGCTCTTTGCTTTTCTTCACCAGATACCAGCCGAGAGATGCCAGCGCCACCGTGAACAGCAGGAATACAAAGTTCGGCATGCCAGGGATAAGCCCCAGCAAACCCAGAACCCCGGCACTCAGCCACATCACACGCGGGTTATTGAACAACTGGGTGACCATCTGCTCACCGGCATCTTCATCTGTCGCCACGCGGGTCACAATCACACCGGCTGCGGTTGAGATAATCAGTGCCGGGATCTGTGCCACCAGACCGTCACCGATGGTCAGCAGGGTATAGGTGCTGGCCGCATCGCCCAGCGGCATATGGTGCTGAGCCACGCCGACAATCAGGCCGCCGATCACGTTAATCACCATGATCATAATCCCGGCGATGGCATCACCACGGACAAACTTACTGGCCCCGTCCATAGAACCGTAGAAATCGGACTCCTGGGTTACTTCCGCACGGCGGCGTTTGGCTTCTTCATCATTGATGATCCCGGCGTTCAGATCCGCATCAATCGCCATCTGCTTGCCCGGCATACCATCGAGCACGAAGCGCGCACCGACTTCGGCGATACGTCCCGCACCTTTGGTGATAACCATAAAGTTAATTAACACCAGGATGATAAAGACCACAATCCCGATGGCAAAGTTACCGCCGACCAGGAAGTGCCCAAACGCCTCAACCACCCGGCCCGCAGCAGCAGGACCGGTGTGTCCGTCCATCAGGATGATACGGGTGGATGCCACGTTCAGTGACAGACGCAGTAAGGTGGAGAACAGCAGGATAGTCGGGAACGCGGCAAAATCGAGGGTACGCCGGGTGAACATCGCCACCAGCAGCACCATAATGGACAGCGCGATATTAAAGGTAAACAGCAAATCCAGCACAAATGCCGGCAGCGGCAGTACCATCATTGACAGGATCATCAGGATGAGGACCGGCCCGGCAAGTAGCTGCCATTGTGCTCCCTGCATCGTTTTCGGTAATCTCAAAAGTGCAGCCAGATTAGCCATTTCGGGTATTTTCTCCAACAAAATCAAGTGCCTTTGGCACCGGTAAATTCTTCGGTTTTTTCGGTTTCAGGCCGCCTTCACGACGCCAGCGGCGCAGCTGAAACACCCATGCCAGCACTTCCGCCACGGCGGAATACAGTGCCACCGGAATTGACTGCCCCACCTCGGCATGGCGGTAAAGTGCCCGCGCCAGCGGCGGTGCCTCCAGCAGCAGAATGCGGTTCTCCGCACCTATCTCTTTGATCCGCTGCGCCAGCACCCCGGCACCTTTGGCCAGCACTCTCGGCGCGGTCATTCTTTTCTCGTCATATTTCAGGGCAACGGCGTAGTGCGTCGGGTTGGTCACAATCACATCCGCCTGCGGTACATCCGCCATCATGCGGTTACGCGCCATCGCGCGCTGCTGCTGACGAATTTTGGCCTTTATCTGCGGGTCACCCTCCTGCTGCTTAAATTCATCCTTGATTTCCTGGCGGCTCATCCGCAGCTTTTTCAGGTGCGAACGGAACTGCCAGAACACATCAAACGCCACCATCGGGATCAGCATGAAGATGATAAGGTAACCGGCAAAAATCACTTTCTGCATCGCATTGGCCATTGCCGTTGACGGGGATTCCATCGCCAGATGCAGTAAGGACGGCCACGCCTGCCATAAAAAAATCCATGCGCCCAGGCCAATCAGCAGGGATTTAAGAATCGCCTTGAATAATTCGGCCAGCGCATTCATGGAAAAAATACGTTTAAAGCCCTTCAGCGGGCTCAGTTTTGTCAGGTCAAATTTGATGGATTTGGTGTTAAACGCCAGTCCGCCGACCAGTGCCGACGCAGAAATACCGACCAGCGCCAGCCCGCCGACAACCGGCAGCATCGCAAATAACGCTTCACCAATGACTTTTCCGAGAAAACGCAGCATCAGCCCCGGATTCTGCAGATAAAAGTTATCAAAGAGAAATCCCTGACGAAAAATATCACGCAGTTGTCCCGCCAGATGACCGCCGCTTAACCACAGCAGGCTGATACCGGCCAGCATCATCATCAGTGAGCTGAGTTCTTTGGAGCGGACAATTTGTCCGTCTTCTTTGGCTTTCTGTTTTTTATGGGGGGTGGGTTCTTCTGTTTTTTCCACATCACTTTCATCAGACACTCACACCTCCGCCGTCTGCCGGGATTTTGCTTATGGCTATAGCATGACAGAATGCGGCAAATTCAATGGTGGAAAATGACCGGTCTTAACGGTGTAATTCCCTGATTAAAGCAGGAGTGACGGAATTATCAGCAGAAAATCACTCAGTGACACCCGCAGGCAGTGGTCAGCAACGCAATATAGTCAAATTAAGCCGCTGAACCTGATGAAAGCCCGTATTTCGCACGGAGTGTTAAATTAGGAACAATTCCGATAGGCAGTTGTTACCGGTACTTTATAATTTGCCACTGTTTTATTCCACGATAATCACAAGGTACTCACTGATGAAAAAAACAATTTTAGCCTGCTCTCTGGGTTTAATGGCTCTGGCTCTGACTGCATGTTCCGGCGAAGAAAAATCAGCATCATCCGTTCCGGGTGCAACTGAAACCTGTAACAAATACTTTGCTGAAGTCGATGATTTAGTGAAGAAAGCAACTGAAAAAGCCGGTGACAACGAAGCAGCCAAAGCACAGTTAGAACCAATGCTGAAACAGTTTGACGAAGCGAAAAAACAAATCGCAACACTGCCGAAAGAGCAGCAGGACGCAGCATGCAAAGCAGGCAGCGACGCAATGGCTCAGATTAAGCAGGCAATGGGTATCTGATTTCCGTTGTGACAGACTGACCGTTCTGAACCGCGGCATCCCTGCTGCGGTTTTTTTATATCAGAAACCAAGCTCATCGAGCAGATCATCAACCTGTGACTGTGATGCCATCACATTGGTCCCTTTCGGATCAATCTGCGGTCCGTTTTTCAGACTGTCGACCGGATGTTTTGCACGGATTTCCGCAGGGGTGTTTTCCATCAGCAGAAACAGCAGCTGTTTCTCTGTTTCTTCCACCACTTCCATCATTTTTTTCACGACCTGACCGGTCAGATCCTGGAAATCCTGAGCCATCATAATTTCCAGTAACTCACTTTTGGTCACCGCACTGCCGTCAATCACCCGGCGGATAAACGCCATGGTGGATTCCTGCAGAGCCGGATCGACCTCTGCTGACGGACAGGATTGCCAGCGCGCCTGCAAATCCAGCGCGTCCTCGTGCATTTTTACCTGCAACGGCTTGATAGTGTCGATGCCGTTGAGTGTTTTTTCCGCCGCCTGTGCAGTCATCTGAGCGATGTAGCGCAGTCTGTCTTTTCCGTCCGGAATTGTCGCGACCGCCTGCTGCACGCCCTTTTCTAATCCCAGTTCACGCATGCTTTCTCTTAACATCCTCGTTAAAAAACCGACCCGGGTGATGATCTGTTTTAAATCATCATCACTGTTTTTGTTTCTGTCCGTTGATTTATTTTCCGTCATCCTGCTTTCCTTCTGCTGAAGCCCCTCAGTTCAGACCCATTTTTTCGAAGACTTTATTCAGTTTTTCCTCGAGGATCGCGGCAGTGAACGGCTTGACAACATAACCGCTGGCACCGGCCTGAGCGGCGGCAATAATATTTTCTTTTTTCGCTTCGGCGGTCACCATCATGACCGGGATATGTTTGAGTGCATCATCCGCGCGGATGGTTTTCAGCAGCTCCAGCCCGTCCATGTTCGGCATGTTCCAGTCCGCCACCACGAAATCAATCTGACCTGCACGGATTTTCTCCAGTGCATCCACACCGTCTTCCGCCTCTTCAATTTTGTTGTAGCCCAACTCTTTTAAGAGGTTACGCACGATACGGCGCATGGTGGAAAAATCATCAACTACCAGAAAATTCAAATCTTTAGCGGCCATAACCACTCCTGCAATAATACAATGAATAATTGCCGGTTCCGTCAGGCGGAAACGGCAGCAAGTCTGCCCAGCACACTGGGGGCAATTTTGACGAGATCCTGAATTTCATCGACCGCATTCAGTTCAATCGCCGCGCGCGGCATACCGAAGACCACGCAGCTGCGCTCATCCTGGGCATACGTGACCGCGCCTTTCTGCCGCAGATTCAGCATGCCGCGCGCACCGTCCATACCCATACCGGTCAGCAGGACCGCGATGCATTTGCGGGCAGCACATTCGGCCACTGAGTCAAACAGCACATCCACGGACGGACGGTGACGGTTCACCGGCGGTGTCTGCTGAAGCACCACCTGGTAACCCTGGCCTTTATCCGCGATCAGCATATGCGCATCGCCCGGGGCAATATAAGCATGCCCTTTGCGCAGCACATCGCCGTGTTCCGCCTCTTTTACCGTCAGCGCACAGAGCTTGTTCAGACGCTCGGCAAATGAGCGGGTGAAACCGGCCGGCATATGCTGGGTGATCACCACCGGCGGACACTCAGGCGGCAGCATCTCCAGGAACTGACGGATAGCTTCCGTTCCGCCGGTCGATGCGCCCACCGCAATCAGGCGGTTATGGCAGGCATACGATGACAGCGGTTTGCTGATAACCGCCGGTGCTGCCGTCACTTTTTCCTGGCGGCGGAAGCGGTTACCCTGCGTGATTTTTGACATCGCTGCGGCACGGATTTTTTCACCGATAAGGTCGCGGTAACTCATCATGGTTTCGCGGATCCCGATCTGCGGTTTGGTGACAAAATCCACCGCTCCGAGTTCCAGGGCTTTCAGCGTCACTTCCGAGCCTTTGGAGGTCAGTGTGGAGACCATCACCACCGGTACCGGGTGCAGACGCATCAGTTTTTCCAGAAAATCGATGCCGTCCATCCGCGGCATTTCCACATCCAGCGTTACCACATCCGGTTCATGCTGTTTAATCAGATCACGCGCAACATACGGATCCGGTGCCACGTCCACCACGGTCATATCCGGATGGCTGTTAATAATTTCACGCATTAACTGGCGCATCAGCGCCGAGTCATCAACGCAAAGTACTTTTATTTTTTTCATCACTTCTCCCGGCCGCCTGAATGCTGTACACGGTCTGTCCTCTGATGACATAACGCGAAGATAACTGTGATAAGTTCTCCGAGTGCCCGATAAACAGCAGCCCGTCAGGCTTCAGTAGCGGAACAAAACGTTCCAGTAGTTGTTTCTGCATATCCTTATCGAAATAAATCATGACATTACGACAAAATATGGCATCGAACTGCCCCTGAAACTGCCAGTCGTTGTCCGTCAGATTCAGATAACGGAAATCAATCATCCGGCCGAGCGCCGGTTTCACCCGGGCATAGCCTTCATATTCCCCGACCCCCTTCATAAAATGGCGCTGACGCTGAAGGGCGTTGAGGCTTTTCAGCTCTTCGATACGGTAGACGCCCTTACGGGCCTTCTCCAGAACTTCGGTATCGATATCACTGGCGATCACTTTGGCATTCATGGCGTTCGCACCGAGAACATCACTGAGTGTCATGGCGATCGAATACGGTTCTTCCCCTGTCGAGGCAGCCGCGCACCAGATAGTGATCGGCTGGTTACGGCGGGGACGGATAAAGTCAGTCAGTGTCTGAAAGTGATGCGGCTCCCGGAAAAATGCGGTCAGATTGGTGGTCATTGCGTTAATAAATGCCTGCCATTCCGGGTGCAGCGGCTCCCGTTCCAGCAAACGCAGGTACTCGGCGAATGTGCTCATATTGCAGTCTCTGAGCCGCTTTAACAGGCGGTTGTAGACCATATTCTTTTTATTCATGCTAAGGACGATGCCTGACTTTTTATGAATAAACCGGCACACCCGACCAAACTCATCATCTGTGAGTGGTTCTATCTGTGGCGCAAAAAGCATCGTACTTGTTGTCCTTTCGGTAAAAACGATTCACTGACAGTCTTCAGTACAAACCGATCAGTTACCCCCTGACACCGGCGTCTGCGATACGAACCGGTGTCAGGCGGTGATCAGGACTGTCAGCCGGCAAAGCCGGACTGAGTGCCCCTGTTATCCGGCAGCTCAAAGAAAGCGACCGTGTCGACCAGGTTATTCGCCTGATCTTCCAGTGCGGCTGTTGCACCTGTTGACTGCTCAACCAGTGCGGCGTTCTGCTGGGTCACCAGATCCATCTGGCTGACGGCGGTTGCCACCTGCTCGATACCACGGCTCTGCTCGTTGGAGGCAGACGCGATTTCGCTCATCAGTTCCGTCACCTGGTTCACCGCAGTGACCAGTTCTTCCATTGTTTTACCGGCGCTGTCCACCAGTTGCGTTCCCTGACCGACGCGGTCAACTGACTCATCAATCAGGGATTTAATCTCTTTCGCGGCATCCGCACTGCGCTGTGCCAGCGCACGCACCTCACCGGCGACCACGGAGAATCCGCGTCCCTGCTCACCGGCACGGGCGGCTTCCACGGCAGCGTTCAGTGCCAGGATATTGGTCTGGAAAGCAATACCGTCGATCACGCTGATAATGGCGCTGATTTTCTGCGAACTGTTGGCAATCGAGGTCATGGTTTCAATCACGCTGTCCGTGATCTGACCACCACGGCTGGCGGTTTTCGATGCCGTCACCGCAAGTTCACTGGCCTGACGGGCATTATCGGCGTTCTGTTTCACCGTTGCGGTCAGCTCTTCCATACTGGCAGCGGTTTCCTCCAGGGAGGCAGCCTGCTGCTCTGTCCGTGATGATAAATTATTATTGCCCAGGGCAATCTCGCGAATTCCGGTATACATCTGGTCTGTATTCAGGCGAACGTTTGAGACAGATTCTGCCAGCGATTCCTGCATCAGCTTAAGCTGACCGAATACCACACCGATTTCATCACGGGTGGTCACTTCTATCTTCTGGTTCAGTTTGCCCTGTGCGACCTGCATAAAGTGCTCGCTCATACTGGTGAGCGGATTAATCACTTTGTAACGCATCCAGAAATGAGCCAGACCGGAAATCAGCAGAATGGTGGCGGTAACGCCGAAGAACATAATCCACGCCATCCGGTTATAGAACGTACCGGACTCAATCGCACTGCGGCTCTCTTCATCCAGCAGCGCCAGATAATCATTCACCACCGCACCCATTCTGTCCTGATACATCTGGGTCGGGTGTTCCACATAGGCAGGGATATTGGCGTTATCAATGTAACCGCGCAGTTCTTTAATCACACCAAGGTAAGACTGATACTGTTCTTCAATACCGGCAAAATCCTCTTTTTCACTGAGAACCGGCTGGGATTTGAAATTGCTGTAATCTTCCGCCGCTTTATCCAGCAGCAAATCAAATGCTGCTTTGACCTGGCGGATATCGCTCTCTTCAGAGCCGACTTTAATATGAACAACAACCTGGGTAAGCAGGTTACGGGCCTGCATCAGATCTTCATAAGAAGACACCAGTAATGCCCGTTTTTTTGAGCCGAGATCGACCCGTTCCAGTGACGATAATTCAGATGAAACAATCCCCAGCGATAATCCGCTGGACACTATCTGCATGCCGCAAAAGAAAATAAGCAACAGATATAAACTGACAGAAATCCGTATTCTCTTACCAAACATAATGCTATCCCCACTGCGTCCGGCCGGGCTCACCTGCTTCGGTTGTTGTTATCGCTGTGATGCACAAAAGCGCCGTCAGGTTTCCCTGACAGCGCAAAGCACAGACGCGTCGTTAAAAAGTTTCCCAATTGTCATCATCTTGATGATTCTTCGATGATATTTTGCTGAGATCCGGGGTTTTCACGACATTGGAAATCGTTCTTGCCGCCGGTTCAGTGTGTTTATCGTCCCTGTGCTTCAAGGCCGGTAAGCGGAAAATGGCTATCAGCTGTGACAGTTTCGCCACCTGTTCTTCCAGCACATTTGCCGCCACCGCAGACTGCTCAACCAGTGAGGCGTTCTGCTGCGTCACTTTGTCCATTTCAGCAACTGCAATACTGACCTGTGAAATACCTTTGCTCTGCTCATCGGATGCCGTGGCAATGTGCGCCATGATGTCGGTGACACGGGTAACGGATTCCACGATTTTGGTCATGGTTTCGCCGGCATCTTCTGCCTGACGGGCACCGGTTCCGGTACGGGATACCGAGTCTTCGATGAGGATTTTGATCTCTTTTGCCGCATCCGCGCTGCGCTGCGCCAGGTTACGGACTTCATCCGCCACCACCGCGAAACCACGGCCGTGTTCACCGGCACGGGCAGCTTCAACTGCCGCGTTCAGGGCCAGAATATTGGTCTGGAACGCAATGCTGTCGATAACGGCAGTGATATCGGAAATTTTCTGTGAACTGTCAGCGATATTCAGCATGGTATTCACCACGTTGGACACCACTTTGCCGCCTTCACGGGCAATGTCAGAAGCCTGACCGGCAAATTCACTGGCCTGATGGGCGTATTCGGTGTTCTGTTTCACCGTTGCGGTCAGCTCTTCCATGCTGGCAGCAGTCTGTTCCAGACAGGCAACCTGCTCCTGGGTACGGGCAGACAGATCATTGTTACCGGCGGCGATTTCGCTGGTACCCTGATAGATATTTTCGCTGCCGTCGCGCACACCGCGCACCGTATTAATCAGCTCCTGCTGCATGTGCTGCACACCGCGGCCCAGATCAGCGATTTCATTTTTACCGTTCACCGCAACTGTCGGGGTCAGGTCACCGGCAGCAAAGATTTTGATGCGGTCTACCAGGCCATTGAGAGGGTGAATAATGCCGCGCTGTACATAGCGGTAACTGATAAGACTGATCAGCGCAAGGATAATAGCCAGGGCAATCAGCATATACAGGGATTCACTGAAGTTATCTTCCGCATTCTGTACTTCACCCCGGAACGCCGCAGAAATACTGTCGAAATACGAATTAAACTGCTCTTCGAACTTCATCTGATAACCGGATGTGGCATAGGTGTAGAACTGTTCCAGCTGATCTTCCCGGACATAGGACATCAGCCGGGTCAGTGCATTACGGTAGGTTTCATACGTGGAGAGCAGCTTTTCAAACTTCGCCTTGTCGTAACTGGTGCCTTCCATCATTTTCATGTAGCGGGCATACGCAGCGTCTGCATCCGCTAACTGACGGGTGGCCTGTTTGATCAGCTCATCCGGGGTGGCATCGTCTTTAAAGGTGTGCTCTCTGAGCAAAAAGCCGTTTGCCGCCCGGTTTAAATTGGCGCGGGCCTGGATCAGATTAACCCAGCTCTGGGTCAGAACCTGTCTCTGACTCTGGAGTGAATCCAAAAAGTGGATACTGTCGCGGTTTTCACCCAGTTTGCTGAACATCAGCCCGCTGGATGCCAGCTGCAACAGTACAAATATAAGAATAACGGATAAAAGCCCTGATACAATTTTAATTCTGCTATACATAATTTTCTACTGGCATAGTGTTATTGTATTTTTGATATCGGTCACACGACAAAAAACTTTAGTGATGGCTTAACCAAAACCATTTGGCTGAATTATCATTCAGCCATGCTGTCGATGAGTGCCATTTCCTCGCTGGAAAGCAGCTTTTCGATATCCACCAGGATCAGCATCCGGTCACCAATGGTGCCCAGGCCGGTCAGATACTTGGTTGATAAAGTGACCGCAAAATCCGGCGCCGGGGCAATCTGCTCATCTTTGAGCACCAGCACGTCAGACACGCCGTCCACCACAATCCCCACCACACGATCTTTCAGATTGACCACAATCACTACGGTGTTGTCGTTGTAAGTGACGTTCTGATGGGAGAACTTCACACGCAGATCGATAATCGGGATAATCACACCGCGTAAGTTAGTGACACCCTTGATAAAATCCGGGGTATTCGCAATGCGGGTGACCTGCTCATAACCACGGATTTCCTGTACTTTCAGGATCTCAATGCCGTACTCTTCTTCGCCCAGGGTAAAAATCAGGTACCCTTCGCCGTTTTTCTCTTCATCGAGTTTGTTTAAATCTTCATCCATCATCGACATGGTTATTTACCTTTGTTTATTGCATCACGACGTGTGACGTGTTCATTTTCTTTTTGCACAAAATTTCGTTGTTCATCCGCTGCAGTTCCGCCACATCAATAATCAGTGCGACAGAACCGTCACCCATAATAGTGGCGGCAGAGATCCCCGGAATTTTGCGGTAATTACTTTCAACATTTTTCACCACCACCTGCTGCTGTCCGATCAGTCTGTCAACCAGCAGGGCGTAACGGTTACCGGCGTTCTGAACAATCAGGGCGATACTTTTCGCCAGATCACGTTCCGCTTCTTCGATACCGAAGACCTGATGCATTTCCACCAGCGGCAGATATTCGCCGCGCACCAGCAGCATTTTTTCCTCACCGGCAAGGCGGTAAATGTCTTCCTGACGCGGCTGGAGTGTGCTGATAATGGCGCTGAGCGGCACAATAAAGACATCATCGGCCACTTTGACGGACATACCGTCGAGGATAGCCAGAGTCAGCGGCAGCAGGATGCGGGTCACGGTGCCGCGCCCTTCGGTGAAACCAATCTGAATACGGCCGCCCATGTCCTGAATGTTCCGTTTCACCACATCCATACCCACGCCGCGGCCGGACACATCGGTGATCACTTCGGCAGTGGAGAAACCCGGTGCCATAATCAGCATCGCGATTTCATCGTTAGTCATGTTGTCGTGCACATCCATGCCCTGCTGACGGGCCTTGGCCAGGATCCGCTCCCGGTTCAGACCGGCACCGTCATCCCGCACTTCAATGCAGATATTGCCGCTCTGATGTTCCGCCGCCAGGGTCAGAGTCCCGGCTTCCGGTTTGCCGTTTGCCGCGCGGACGTCCGGTTTCTCAATACCGTGGTCGAGGCTGTTGCGCACCAGGTGGGTCAGCGGATCGATAATCCGCTCGATCAGGCTCTTATCGAGTTCGGTGGAGCTACCCTCCACTTTCAGCTCAATTTTCTTATTCAGTTTTGAGGCGATATCGCGCACCATGCGCGGGAAGCGGCTGAAGACATAATCCATCGGCATCATGCGGATAGACATGACAGATTCCTGCAGCGCCCGCGAGTTGCGTTCCAGCTGAACAATCGAACTGAGCAGTTCCGCATATTCGGCCTGATCCACCTGCTGGCTGTGCTGAGTCAGCATTGACTGGATAATCACCAGCTCACCGACCAGGTTGATCAGCTGATCCACCTTTTCCACCGCCACACGGATGCTGCCGCTGTCACCTTTATTTTTTGCCGCCGCAGCCGGTGCTTTGCGCGCCGCCGGAGCAGATGACGATGCTGCTGCCGGTGCCGGTACAGCAACCGGTGCGCTGACGGTTTCTTCTTCCGCCTCTGCCGGGGTATTGTCTGCGGCCAGCATGGCGGTTAATTCCGCTGCCGGTGTTTCCTCATACGCAATCTGAGAATCATCCACCACAAAGCAGAGCACGCCGCTGATGTCATCAATCGCGGTATTGGTGCCCAGCCAGACTTTCAGGGTATCGGTACCCTGTTCAGTTTTGTATACCGTGCCGAACAGCGACAGCTCATCGGCCAGCAGAGCGACTTCGCTCTCCTTTAACTTACTGAGCGTGAACGTGAAATGATGTGAAAAACCGGTTTCCGGTACTGTGCTGCTCTCTTCTGAGCCGGCAGTAATTTCTGCGGTTTCACTGACCGGTTCCGGCGCGGCGGTTTCCGTGACAACAGCGGCGTCCGCCACACTCTGCTCCACATGCCCCAGTACTTCACAGATGCGGTTAAAGCTTTCTTCATCCGGCAGTGTGTCGCTCTTATAGGCATCCAGCTGCGAGCCCATCACATCTTTGGTATCAAGGAAGACATCAATGATATCCGGCGTCAGCGTCAGCTCATCATGGCGGGCTTTATCAAGCAGGTTTTCCAGGGTGTGTGTGGTTTTCTGCAACAGCGTGAATCCGAATGTTGCCGCACCACCTTTAATGGAGTGCGCGCTGCGGAAGATAGCATTGAGCTGTTCACTGTCCGGATCCCGGGGATCAAGCTCCAGCAGGTGCTGTTCCATATCCCGGAGCAGCTCGTCGGCTTCATCGAAGAACGTTTGATAAAACTCGGTTATATCCATCGCGGTTATCCAATTTTTTTCTTGTGTTACGGCTGACAGGTACTGCCGGCAATCCGGCAGTACCTGTCCATCCTGTTTATTGTGTTGTATCTGCCGCCGCAGCGCTGTTCTGCGGCGGTGTCTGCTCCGGTGCCGCCGGTTCCGGCACTTTTTCCGGCGGGATCTCCGGCGGAGCCGGTGTCTCTGTATGCGGCGCCGGTAACTGCTTCAGCTGCTGTAAATCGGTAATGGGAACAGCACCATCATATTCATGGAGAATATTTGCCATCTCCGACTCATTCAGAACAATGATGCTGATACGGCGGTTCACCGGCGCAAGTCCGTCGTTTTTATCCAGATGGATAGAGGATGCCATCCCGACCACCCGCAGAATTTTGTTCTCGGCCATACCACCGCGCACCAGTTCACGGCGCGAGGCATTGGCGCGTTCGGCAGACAGTTCCCAGTTGCTGTAATTACCGCCGTTGGCATACGGCAGGTCATCCGTGTGACCGGAAATACTGATGCGGTTCGGCACGTCATTGAGGATCGGCGCGATAGCCCGCAGAATGTCCCGCATATACGGCTCAACATGAGTGGATCCGACCATAAACATCGGGCGGTTGGCACTGTCGACAATCTGGATCCGCAGCCCGTCATCTGTGGTATCAATCAGCAGATGCGGCTTCAGTTCATTCAGACGCGGGTCTTTGAGAATCGCCTGCTCCAGATCCTGTTTCAGTTTCTCAAAACGACCGGCTTCATCCTGCCCCTGCTCTTCCTGCATGCTGTCCGGGTCCGGCAGTGTGTCACCGTCTTTGTAAATGATGTCTTTGCCGCCGCCCGGAATCGGGTTAGTGGCATCCCCGGTTTTTGTTCCCGGGTTGATCGCTGTTTTCAGCGGCGTGCGGAAGTATTCCGCAATCTGAGTCAGCTCCTGCGGGCTGGAGATAGAAATCAGCCACATCACCAGGAAGAACGCCATCATGGCGGTCATAAAGTCAGCGTAAGCAATCTTCCATGACCCGCCGTGTCCGCCGCCGTGCCCGTGACCGCCCCGCTTTTTGACGCGGATAACATGCGTATTGCCCGGTTTCATCGTCGGTTTACTCCCCGTCCTGTGCTTCGGTACGGTGGCTGACTTTTACTTCACGGACTTTGTCTTCCAGCTCGGTAAAGGAAGGACGGTCGGCGCTGAACAGGACTTTACGGCCGAATTCAACCGCGATTTGCGGCGGATAACCCTGTAAGGATGAAAGGAAAGTGACTTTGATACATTCCAGCATTTTCAGCTGTTCACCACTGCGCAGACGAATCAGTGACGCCAGCGGTAAAATAAAGCCATACGCGACGAGAATACCGAGGAATGTCCCAACCATCGCATGCGCAATCAGCGCCCCCAGCTCACCGGCCGGACGGTCAGCAGAACCCAGCGCATTAACCACCCCGAGAACGGCGGCAACAATACCGAATGCCGGCATGGAATCCCCGACCATATTCAGGCCGGAAGCCGGCACTTCGCTCTCCTGACGGAAGGTTTCCAGTTCCTCATCCATCAGGGCTTCAATTTCGTGGCTTTGCAGGTTACTGGTGATCATCAGACGCAGATAATCCACCAGAAACATCAGTGCAGCCGGATCTTTGAGAATGCGCGGGTACTGGGAAAAAATATCGCTTTCCTGCGGATTTTCGATATCTTTTTCCAGGGCAAGCAGCCCCTGCTGGCGGGATTTATTGAGCAACTGGAACAACAGCGCCATCAGATCCATTGACATCGCTTTGTTGTAGGAGGAGCGCCGGAACAGACGCGGCAGTACTTTACCCAGGGCAACAATGGATTTTCCGCTGTTACCGACGACAAATGCACCAAAACCGGCACCTAAAATAATAACAAATTCAGCGGGTTGATAAAGTGCGCCCATATGGCCGCCAACCATCAGATAGCCGCCGATGACCGTGCCCGTAACAATGATGTATCCGATGAGTATTAACACACTATTCCCTTTAACTCAGTTAGGTATCGGATGGCAGTCAAAGGGAATTTTCAGGAAGGACAGGCAAAACGGATTTGCCTGTTTACCAAATCAATCCAGTCACATTACCGCTTTGGCAATGCCATCCTCTCGATATAGCGTTATATCGGCGGGAAGCGCGGAAAGTTTACGTTTTTTTATTGCCCGTGACGGCGGCTGGCACAAACTGCAGGTAAAACTGTTTTCAGGGATGTGCGCGTAGGTAACAAATGACCCGCTGCAGCAACTGCAGACCGAGCGCTGAAGCATCCCGCTCTCCACAAAACGCACCAGGGTCCAGGCGCGGGTCAGTGCCAGCAGCGGCTCTTCACCGGGCGCCGGAGGACACTGCTCCAGGTACAGCCGGTAAGCCTTTACTATCACATCAACACCGGTGCACTGTCCGCTGTTCATCAGAAACTCATAGGCGTTATAAAACATGGAGGCGTGAATATTTTGTTCCCACGTCATAAACCAGTCGGTGGAAAACGGCAGCATACCTTTCGGGGGCGGACATCCGCGCAGCTCTTTGTAGAGGCGGATCAGGCGTCCGCGGCTGATTTGCGTTTCGCTTTCCAACATCTGAAGACGAGCACCCAGAGAGATTAATTCCATCGCGAGACGGATATCCTGAGCCTCTTTGATGATACTTTTTTCGGCCATGATACTTATCTTTTTCTTGCGTGTGAGTCAGTGCCAGCCGCGCCGTGCGTTTGCAGCAGACGGGTTGACAGTAAAATTCCGGTATGAACCTGTTGTAATTCATCCACGCGGGAATCGCGTGTAAGTTTTTCAATGGTTTCGCTGCTTTCAAATCTGAACTGACAGATTAGCTGGTTGGTTTCCGCTAATTTGACCAATTGAGAGAGCGTAAGGTTTGCTAACGTAGTTGCCATTGCATCGTTAATGCCTAAGCGGAACATGGCAGAAGCTTTTTCCTGAGCAATAAGTTTTTGGGCTAACAGCAGGTATGAGAGGTTAATATCATAAATATGCTTCAGAAAATCAGTCGTCTGGCTCATTTTTTTTCCTTTCCGAATATCAGCAGCAACAAAGTACAGCAGAAACTATCTCCGGCGCTGTGTGATACCGGAGATCCTGTTTTACGTAATGTAATAAATACCGGAGAAGCTCATTCCATCGTTTACTGCCAATCCATATAAATATCCGGCATGCGTGCGAAACACACAAAAGTAAACTTAAATTAAATACATATCAGGAATACCTGTAAACAATAAAGGTAACGATTAAAATCAGCACCAGCTTATTTAATGTCTGAATCATCTTATATCATTTATAGACGTTATTTATTATGCACCACAAAATTAACTATTCAAGCCACTGATGTTTGTTTTTGGCAGAGAAAGATAAACATCCCACCATGCATTAGTACAATTTTACTATTAATTATATTTTGTCTCACCATATCCCAAATACTCACCGTACTTATCACTCCCATAAGTCAAATGTCAATAATCTTCAGGCGAATACGACTCAAAATGTGTGTGACTCAAGTCCATTGCACCAATCATATAATGTGACTGCCTATATTGATCCAGATCAATGAGCTTTATTGGGAAACTCTGCTTTACCCTATCTATCGAAGGTATACTTAGCAAAAATAGCGGTACAAAACTCTTATTTTTCACCTAAATGGTTATATAAAGCTCGATTTTGTTCATTTTCACCCGGTTTATGACCCTGCAATAACAATGTGAAATTGTGAGCATTACATAACATCCCCGCTGATCAATGTTTAGTTATTTTTAACAAAAAATAGCCATTCATGATGATAAATCATAAGATAACTTTATGTTATAGCCAAGGGGTTATTTGGAAGGAAGGTAACTGAAGATTAAATGAATTTAATTCATTGTTGTGGTTTTCAATTCAGGCTGTCTTTATTTCTTTTTAAAAATAATGGCTCTCTCTTTTTATATGCTCACTTATTTGTCTTTCCGGAGCTGATAAGGTTATGTATATACCTTCGGATGATACTTTTATAAACTCGCCGCCTCTTTGATAAACCGGTTACTGTTCTGAAAAACACACTGACATCCTTCTGTCACAGAAATGGCATCATACCATCACAATCCCGGCATTTTCCTATTAGCAAAGTCGTTAATTAAATGTAGCATTAAAAGATAGGATCGTGTCTGAAGTAATAACCTACAATATAGTAACATATAGTTACTATATACTTTTGTTTTTACAAATTAAAAGTGTATCGCAGTCATGTGACGATTCAGGGTAATTATTTCACGCTATTCAGTCCCGCAGAACAGTGCTCTTTATCCCGCAGCACTGAAAATCAGTAAGCAGATCAAAATTTGCGATCCTGCGCTTTTTATACCATCGCCTGATTAGCGATAAAATGTTATTAAATTGTGATTGTCATCACGGTTTATTGCTGATTTTCTGAAAAGTTTCTGAAATCCGGGCCGATATTTATGACAGACGTCACGCTCTCCACCCCGTAACCTCACTTTACTGCCACAAAAAATCTGCCGTAGTGTGACACTAATCCGGCACTTTCCATCAAGCGGATAGCTGAAGATTTAGTTCTTTATTCTTAAAATAAGCTAAAAATCCTCTGCCTCTTCCATCAAAAATTATCACTAAATATAAATATTCTGTTGATACACAGAATAAAGCCGGTGGAATAACCACCGGCACAAACCTTAAGGCTTTATTAAAAAAAGATCGATAGTTGCTGACCAGCGTACAGAAAGGCATCAGACCGGCAGTTCAGAGGCAATCATCCAGTTGACCGCACTGACACTTCTCTCCAGACTGACCCGGCAAACAATGGCTTCTATCTCCTTCTGCTCTGCCGGTGTGGCACGCACTTCCGCACAAACCTCCAGTTTTCCGCCGGAAGTATCCGCACTACTGAGTGAGTGCAGCCGGACATGTGAACCATTCAGCGCCTGAAGGATCACGGTTCTGACCAGAATTTCATCTTTTTCATGACAAACGGCACGGATTTTATAGTCCTGCACCAGGTCCGTGGCGTGAATGACCGGCCGGGCATTGATGCGCTGCGCAGCTTCCCGCAGCAAAATATTGGCGCATAAGATAACCAGTGCTGCCGTCACTGCCGGACCAAATTCCCCCAGTCCGCACAGCACACCTATACCGGCTGAGCACCATAATGTCGCGGCGGTATTCAGCCCGCGGATATTCATGCCTTCACGCATAATAACGCCGGCCCCGAGAAAACCGATCCCGGAAACCACCTGTGCGGCTATACGTCCCGGGCTGTCCGGTGATGTGGTCACCGAACTTAAGATAAATACAGCGGCACCTACTGCCACCAGCGCATTGGTGCGCAGACCTGCCATCCGCTGACGCCACTGGCGCTCCGCACCAATCAGGGCGCCAAGTGCCAGCGCCGCCAGTAAATTGAGTAAATAAGGAATTGCAAACATAGTAACCTCCACCCGAAAGACGCAATGGCGTCAGGTGTTAACAGCAGAAAAAGTAAAAATGACTGAAAATTCTGCTCAGTAACCAGGAGGAAAGAGTGCGTGAGAAACAATAAACATACTGCATACCTGTAGCAGTGATACGACCGGGAACCGGCGGATCATCTGTATCAATAAAAAAGTGCAGTACCGCAAGAAAGGTGCTGCCCGCCATTATCATTCCGGCAGACAGTTTCAGAAGAGAAAGGTGTGCCGGATCAGTTAATTGAGTTATAACTGTGACTGTCCAAATCCGGGTCCTCTGTTCAGAAAAGATGCGCGGAGTATAGGATGTCCGCGAAAATATGTAAAGTCAGAAATTATTTTTCGGCGTGATGAATACACCATCCCCGCCCTCTTTTTCATTAAAAAACCAAATTCCCTCCGGATATTCCGGTAACGCCACCAGATACATCACACCTTCACTGAACGGTTCGATCAGCAATATCCGGCCTTCACGCGGCTCATCCGCATCGGTTTTGACATAAACTGTGTCGTCAATCTGCATCATCCGGCTCCCGGTCGTCACGATAGTGTGATTAGCATAAAAATCAGGTATAAAAAAAGCCCGCCACTTACGCGGCAGGCTTGGAATTCGGTTTGGCTATATCTTACAGCGGAGTTACGTTAGCTGCAGCCGGGCCTTTAGCACCATTCTCGATGGTGAATTCTACTTGTTGGCCTTCGCCCAGGGTTTTGAAACCTGCGCCCTGAATGGCAGAGAAGTGAACGAAAACATCTTTGCTGCCATCAGCTGGAGTGATGAAACCAAAGCCTTTAGATTCGTTGAACCACTTAACTTGACCTTTCATTTTGTCAGACATGTGACTTTCCTATATATAAATAAATGCATTGCCATTTTGGCAGGTACTGGCCGGAAGCAAAAACTAAATGGAGGCACACAGCATATGAAACGGTCAAAGGCTATCCGGGATAACACTCAACTTAAACGCTCAAACTCAGTTGTCATACATAAAGCTGCTCTTTTTAGGGCCGCAAGCATTAACTCATGAGTGGGGATGAATAGCAACTGATTTATTGCCGTGAATTTTAAAAAAAGTGAAAGAGCTCATATTTATTAACTTTTGTTTGGTTAATTGTCTGCGATTTCAGCGTATTGAACTGACAATCAGGCCAGACTTAAGCCAAATAAGACTATTCTTAATAATCCTCGCATCATAACAGTTATCCCTCACAAAGCCCGTAACTGTTCTGCGCGGTTGTGTACCGGACATGTTAATATAATGTATCAGAATAGTCAGCAGACCTGCGGAGGTCATTCATATGGATGTCGTCAGAACACTTATTACCGGCGCTCTTGATAATATCAACCAGCGTGAGAAACGGGACGGAAAACCCCGTTTCAGCAGTCATTTTATCCGCACCTATCCTTATTTATGTCTGGCGATGGTGGTGTCCTATCTTGTTCTGGGTGTTCTTATTTATTATGCACCCTACTTCGGCTTTTACTGGCTGCTCGGTTTCAGTGCTCTGTTCCTGGTAATGGCTGCGGTTCTGCTGTTTGAGGTCAGACCGGTTTACCGCTTTACGGATATCGGCGTGCTGGATCTGCGGGTGTGCTACAACGGCGAATGGTTTGTCAGTGAAGTTGTGCCCCCGGAAACCCTGACGGCGTTACTTGACCACCCGCAGGTCAGTGATTCACTGAAACAGGAGATCCGCCATATGACAGAAACAAAAGGTACCGTGTCATTTTATGATCTGCATCTGATGGCGTACCCGGAAGCGCATCCGGAAAAACCACGCTCTCACTGGATGAAAGGTGCAGCTTAAGCCACTGTTTATGCCTGTTTTTCACTCACCCGGGTTACTTGCTGAGCAAACAGAATAAAATTGCCTTTTTCCCGTTGACACAACCGGGGCACCCCGTTAATATGCGCCTCGTTCCCAAGGGAACACGCTTCCTCCATAGTTCAGTCGGTAGAACGGCGGACTGTTAATCCGTATGTCGCTGGTTCAAGTCCAGCTGGAGGAGCCATATTTAAGAGCCCGCTCACTGAGCGGGCTTTTTCGTTTATGCCATCCGGTAATTTCTGTCTGCCTGTTTTTATTTTTCATGACTGACTGATTTACAGGCAGAAATTATGCTTTTTGCTGTTATTTCCTGCAAAGTGATCACAAACAAAGCAAACGATTCAAAAAGTCATTTTTCATTTTGACAAACCGGCCCCGCCGCACTACTATGCACCCCGCGTTGAAGATGTTCCTCCATAGTTCAGTCGGTAGAACGGCGGACTGTTAATCCGTATGTCGCTGGTTCGAGTCCAGCTGGAGGAGCCAACGTTTACCTCTCCTGTTTATTTCTCTGTTTTATCCGCAGTATCCCGTATCAGACCCGGAACATATAATGCGTGCCGTCCGGCAGTTCAACATCAATATTCAGTTTTCCGCCGATGGCATCCACATAGCGTCTCAGCGTGGATAATTTGACATCACGCCCCGGTTTTTCCATCCCTGCGACTGTCGGCTGTTTTATTCCCAGTGCCTGCGCCATTTCCACCTGTGTTTTCTTCACTTTCTCCCGCAGCTCCGCCAGATGGATATTCAGCAGGATCTCATCCGCCTGAACCCGTGCAGCAGCCGCGACTTCCGGCTTTTCCTCAGCCAGCAGTTGTCTGAGTGACTTTCCCATTGTTAACTCCTGTTTTTGCAAACCACGCTGTAAAATTATCTGTTGTGACTATCTTCCACACGTTATGTCCTTATAATATAGATCATATGCTATATAGGTGCAAAGCAATAGTGCGGATTTTACAACAGGTCATTACGACAACCGACCCGTGATGCCGGTAACCCGGACAAACATTCAGAAACCCCCTGCCCGTTTCTGCAACAGAGCTACCGTTTCTCCGCCGGTAACGCAAAAGCGCAAATTAACATGGTATTTACCGGCGAATCGTTCTATCATTCTTTTCCGGCTTATGGCACCCGCCATCAGGTTATCCTTTACTTATTTCGGAGCCGGTTCAATGACTCATCCTGTTACTTCCCTGAAAATCCGCCGCCCTGACGACTGGCATATCCATTTCCGTGATGGTGCGATGCTCGGTACTGTTGTGCCTTTCACCAGTGAATTTTTCGGGCGCGCCATTGTGATGCCGAACCTGGTTCCGCCGGTCACCACCACCGATGCCGCCATTGCGTACCGCGAACGCATTCTGGCCGCCGTACCGCAGGGGCACAGTTTCACCCCGCTGATGACCTGCTATCTGACCGATAACGCAGACCCGGCTGAGATTGAACGCGGTTTCCGCGAAGGTGTGTTTACCGCCTGTAAACTGTATCCGGCGAATGCGACCACCAACTCCGCACACGGCGTGTCAGATATCCGCAATATTTATCCGGTGCTGGAGATGATGTCCCGCAATGGTATGCCGCTGCTGGTACACGGTGAAGTGACACACGCCGATATTGATATTTTCGACCGCGAAGCCCGTTTTATTGATGATGTGATGATCCCGCTGCGCCGTGATTTCCCGGCACTGAAAGTGGTGTTCGAGCATATCACCACCAAAGAAGCTGCTCAGTATGTGCTGGACGGGGATGATAATGTCGCCGCCACACTGACACCGCAGCATCTGATGTTTAACCGCAACCATATGCTGGTCGGCGGTGTACGTCCGCATCTGTTCTGCCTGCCGATTCTGAAACGTAATGTACATCAGGAAGCACTGCGTCAGGCAGTGGCCGGCGGCTGCAAACGGTTCTTCCTCGGCACGGACAGCGCTCCGCATGCCCGTCACCGCAAAGAGTCCTCCTGCGGCTGTGCCGGGGTGTTCAATGCCCCGACCGCACTGGCCGCTTATGCCACGGTATTTGAGGAGCTGAACGCGCTGGAGCACTTTGAGGCATTCTGTTCACTGAACGGCCCGGCGTTTTATGGTCTGCCGGTCAATGACGGCTTTATCGAATTAACCCGTCAGGAAGTCATCACCCCGGAAATCATTAACGGCGCAGAGGATATTTTAGTGCCTTTCCTGGCCGGAACCGATGCCCGCTGGGATGTTAAAATCTGTCGTTAAGCAAAATAAACCAAGTATAAACACTCAGACTTTTAGTGCAATAAGGTAAAAACCATCTTATTGCACTACTATTATGTTCAGAGAAGGCGTTTTTGCCGTTTTTTGCATAATAAAAGTCTGATCCCCCCTTTTTACTTTGCGAAAAGACCTTATACTGATATCACCCGTTGTTAACGGGACGTTAGCTCTTAGTCAGAGATACTTAACCATCTTGCCGTATGATTAGGAGGTTCCATGAACGATAAAAAAACCGTGATCCAGACTCATCCAGTTATCGGATGGGATATCAGTACCGTCGACAGTTACGACGCCATGATGCTGCGCCTGCATTATCTGCAGGATCAGTCCCAGTCTCCCGAACATGCAGAAGTGGATAAAACTATGTGGCTGACGACCGATGTCGCCCGCCAGTTGATTGACATACTTCAGGCCGGTATCGATAAAATTGAGTCCGGCGAATATTATAATCAGTCAGATAATATCAGACACTGACACGCAAAGACTGCACAAGAGGGACACCATTTGGTGTCCTTTGTGTTTTCTGCGGCAAAAAAAAAGACCACCCGGAGGTGGTCAGAGGTATTGCATTACGACTTATTATAATTGTTGGATGATGGGTTGAGGCAGACAGTGTTATCAGGCTGCGGAAATCCGTTCCACTTTCGCCGGCAATCCCTGCCGCACAGACGCTCCGGTTACCCAGTCCAGCCAGGTGTTAGCCACCTGGCGGGTCGGGTCAGCGAAGCCGAGGTCGTTGATATTAATGCCGGACGCGATGCGTTTATCCATCGCCAGCGCTTCGCCGTCAAGATAGTGCTGACGTGCGCCCATTTCGTGATGTCCGTAACCGTGTTCAATCGCCACCACACCCGGCATCACACCGGTCAGCAGGCTGATCTGCGCTTCGACACTGCCGCCCGGCGTGGTGATACGCACCAGATCCCCGTGCTGCACGCCGAACTTCTCGCCGTCCGCCGGGTTGATCGCCACCAGGTTTGACGGTTTCACATGGTGCAGGCGCTCAATCATGGTGGTTGAACTACTCATCACATGGGATTTAAAGGACATCAGTTTCAGCGGCCAGCTTTCCGCCGGATAGACGCGGTCAATATCGCTGCCGTCCGACAGACGCGGCGGATAATAGGCCGGACACCCGCTGAAACGCTCGCCGGTGATGGCATGGCGGTTCTGCGCCACTTCCGCGTTCCAGATCTGCAGCGGCTGTTTCCACTGCGGCCCGGTTTTCTCCCCGTCCCAGCCTTTTTCATACGGCGCAAAACGGCCGCCGCGGCTGAAGAGATAAGCAACACGGCTGATTTCTTCTGCTTTCAGCACCTGCTGCATAACAGGCATGATGCGATCCACCCCGGACAGACGGATATCCGCCTCTTTGGCTTCCGGCCCCGGTTTTTCGCCCATAAAGGCGGTATTGGCCGCCACACGCAGATAGTAATCCTCCGCCGTGTTCAGCGGATAAGTGTTGCCGTCATTGTCCGCGATAGCATTATCACCGAATCCCGGCAGGTTCAGGGCTTTCGCCACCGCAATACAGAAGGATTCCATCGCTACCGGCTGACCATCCGCCGTTTTTGCCACACGCGGCGCAACAACCGGCCAGCGGGCGGTGGTGGCTTTGGTCTGTACACCGGACCACGGCGCACTGAATCCCCAGCTTTCAAAGTTGTGGGTATCCGGCACAATGTAATCCGCCAGCGCGGTGGTTTCATTCATAAAGGCATCGATACCGATAATCAGCGGCAGATACGCCGGGTCTTTCAGCTTCTCTTCCATCACCTGACGGATCCCCGCAATGCCGTACAGCGGGTTGGTCATATTGGTGATCCAGGCTTTCAGTTTGTGCGGATACCCTTCCAGTGCAGAGCCGAGCTGCTCGGTCAGCTGACCGGCTGCAAGCGGATACCACGGTGCTTTGGCCGGATACGGGTTCTGACCGGCGGAAACCTTGTTTTTGTATTCATCAGATTTTTCATAGACCGACTTACTGCGCGCCAGGTTCATGCCTTTCGGCTTCACTTTGCCCGGGAAGCTGTCCATTTTGTAGCATGGCCCGTCATTGGCGCCGTTAAACTTGCCGCCGCCGACAGACACGCCGCCTTTCAGGTTCATGTTACCGATCAGCGCATTGAGCATGATCACCGCCCAGGCGTTATAGAATCCGTTACCGGACATCATCCCGCCGTGCGAAATGACCGCCGCCTGACGGCCGTATGAGGTCAGTGTTTTCGCCAGTGCAGCAATCGTTTCTTCCGGCACACCGCAGCGGGCACTGTATTCTGCCGGGGTAAAACGCTGTGCGGATTCTTTCAGCAGCAGGAAACTGCTCTTCAGATTCACCGTGGTGCCGTCTGCCAGCGTGACCGGCTGACTGACTTCAAGTACCGCACGGTCACAATTATCCGCCGGAACCAGCTCACCCTGCTCTGTCAGCACCATATACACCTGCTCTTCGGATGTTTGTCCGCTCAGGGCTTCAGCTGTCAGATGCTGACCGGCCAGCGGATGTGCATCATCAGTGATCACGAGGTGAGTGGCGTTTGTCCAGCTGCTCTCACCGACACGCTTCATGGAGGCTTCCCCCGGAACGGCGAGATACTCCGCGTTATAGCGGTTATTCTTAATCATCCAGCGGATCATACCCATGACCAGCGCGGAATCGGTGCCCGGTGTGATTGGGATCCAGTGTCCGTGGTCATTGGCAAGCGTAGTGGTCAGCGGCAGTGCCGGTGAAACCACCGCATAGTTAAAGCTGTCGCGGATCCGCGCATTGGCCAGTTGACGCCCCTGGCGTTTGAACGGGTTACCGGACTGCGCCGGAGAGGTGCCGAGGAACAGGGCAAACTTCACATAATCCCAGTCCGGTTTGACGTGGGCGTTTTTGTCCAGGTCGTTCATCAGCGCACCGGAGCCGGCGCGATAGGCCAGTCCGCAATAAGCGCCGTGTGCGCCGAAGTTTTTGCTGCCGAAGGCATTCTGGGCAAAACGGCGGATAAAGGTATCGCGCCCGTCATCCCCGGCGTTGGTCACCAGTAACTGGTTTGCCACCGGGCCGAGTGCAGGCTGTGCCGGGTCAATCAGCGTATCGAGGTCACGGATAGCACGCAGCCCGTCCACATGACCTTCGCCGAACAGATCACCGCCTTCCGTCACTTCTTTTATCAGCTGTTCAAAGCTGATGCGCTGCCATTTACCTTCGCCGCGTTTACCGGCGCGCTTCATCGGCTCCAGGATACGCAGCGGGCTGTGCAGCCCTTCCATCAGTGTCGCGCCACGGGCACAGGCGGTGGAACGTCCTTCCAGGCCGCTTTCGCCGCCCATGTTTTTCAGGGCTTCCGCCAGCGGCGTGTTATAGGCGATGTGGTGGTCGTGAGAGAGCGGATGATACGGGTTACCGGCAATGCGGATCACCTGATTGGTTTCGCGATCAACACGGGCACGGATCCCGCACTGCGTCCAGCAGCCGAAGCACTGGGTCATCGATACCGCCTGTGCGTTTTCCGCCTGCCAGCCTTTCAGGGCATTCCCTTCCGGGATCAGCGAGTTACCGTTAATGCGGTGCAGAGTCACTTTACCGGAAGTACCGTTCATCAGCCCGTCGACGGCGCGTTTCGCCACATCGCGGTAACTGTAACCGAACGCTGCCAGTCCGCCGATCGCCAAACCTGCTTTTAACCACTGACGTCTTGTTGACTTAGCCATGTTGTACACCCCCGTCCTGCGCGACTTTCTGTTGATTCTGTACTTTGTTATTAACCCAGCGGATACCTTCACGGAATATAATCACCAGAGCTATCCATAAACCGATCGTGCCGATAATGGCCTGAATACCATCCGTGCCCATCGGCAGGCTGTACGGATTGTGCATGACATTGTATTTCGGCAGCGTCTGTACCTGCATCAGCAGCAGCCAGCGCAGCGACCAGGTCAGGAACAGTGTCAGCAGCGCATGAACGGTGATATACGCGACTGAGCCACGGCGGGTCAGCAGACGGACCGCCAGCACCATCAGCGCAATCCACAGAACGATTTCACCCATCGCCAGTGTCCACCCGGTTGTGCCGAAACGGAGCTGGGCGCGGATAGCGGCACCGGAAATGGTGTCACCGGCGATCCAGAATCCCATACACACCGCCAGCAGCAGTAACGAAACCACCTGCAGACGCGCCAGTTGCGCCTGATACTGCGGCTCACGGCGGGCACCCAGCATCATCAGGGCAGGCAGTGCCTGTAATGCACTGAAGAAGAGCAGCACCGGGATCCAGTAACTGAACCAGATCGGATGCGCACGCACCACTGAAACCTCACGGCCGGTATACAGCAGCAGGCCGATGGCGAATGCGGCACTGCCGAGTGCCACCCAGCGGGTCAGTTTAAATTGCTTATGCCAGATTTTGTCCGCCACCAGCGCCAGGAAATAGAGACCGATACAGCCGGTAAACGCCGGCAGGAACAGAGCGCCCCACGGCATCCACGACCACGGCGTCGGATAAGCATAGAAATGCCAGACACGGGCGGTCTGATGCAGATCCGCTGTCAGTGCCATCGGCGCGGCGATCCCGAGGGTGATGCTGATAAAGACCGCGAGCATCTCAAGGCGGGCATCCCGTTTGTCTCCCCGCCAGCGCTGCCAGCAGGCATACAGGGCGGCACAGGCGGCGATCCCTATCATAAAGAAGTATTGCACCGCCCACGGCAGCCAGGTGATTTCCTGCGGCCGGGCCAGCACTTCCTGAATTAACATCGCTTGTTCAGTCATCAGTGGATCTCCTGCCATAATGCGGGCTGTCCGCGGTTTTCCAGCGGATGAACGAAAGCCTCATCCAGTCCCAGATAGAACACCTGCGGCAGTGTGCCGTTTTCCGGTTTCAGCACTTTAATCGCAGCTTCATGCTCTCTGAGCATTTTGCTGATGGTGCCGGACGGATCTTTCAGGTCACCGATAATACGTGCGCCGCCGACACAGGATTCCACACAGGCCGGTAACAGCCCCGCTTCCAGACGGTGGGCGCAGAAGGTGCACTTATCTGCGGTCTGTGTGCTGTGGTTAATAAAGCGGGCATCGTACGGACAGGCCTGCACACAATAGGCGCAGCCGACACAGCGGGTGTTATCCACCACCACAATGCCGTCTTCGCGCTGGAAAGTGGCCTGCACCGGACATACCGGCACACACGGCGGGTTATCACAATGGTTGCACAGACGCGGCAGAAGCACGTTGGTGGTCGCCTCTTCATTGCGGATCTGAATCTGATACTGGCTGACACTGGTGCGGAACTGCCCCTGCGGGCTCTGGTTTTCAACTGAACAGCTGACGGTACAGGACTGACAGCCGACACAGCGGCGTAAATCAATCAGCATACCGTAGCGCTTTGACGGGTCGCCTTCACGGCGGGTCGGCGAAAAATGCAGACCTGCCTCCGCCATCGGAACCAGGGCCGTACCTGCTGTCAGGACGCCCAGGTTTTGCAGAAATTTTCGTTTGCCAAGATCCATACTGCTCTCCGGTGTATTTGGAACTTCATTGCTCGTCGTATTCAAACTCAACCAAAAAGGAATAAACATGTTGTTGAGTAAAGGGATATGTCATTATGGGGATTGTAAAAATTGCCGGAGAGTCCCCCTATTGTGGTTAACCACATAACGGGGAATACATTGATCTAAAACAACAGATTTTTCTCAGAAAACGGACACAGGACGCACTGACCCGGGGACACATGCAGATAGCCGCACGCACAGGTTTGCTGACCGCACTGTTATTTTTCACCTCTTTTTCATTTGCCGCACAGTGGACCATCGGTGTGCTGGCACTGCGGGGGGATGCACCGACACGTCATTACTGGGAGCCGCTGACAGAGCAGCTCAACCGCGCCCTGCCCGGTGAACACTTCACCCTGCTGCCGCTGACGCTGGATCAGATGCGGGAAGCGCTGCACAATAACGAGATTCAGTTTGTCCTCACCAATCCGGCACAGTTTATCCAGCTGGACAGCAACTTTCCCCTGCGCTGGCTGGTCTCCCTGCGTTCGGCTTATGAGCCGGATAACGCCACCCGTAATGTGATCGGCAGTGTGCTGCTGGTGCGCAAAGAGAGCCCTTATCAGACTCCGGCGGATCTGACCGGTAAAAAAGTCGGGGCAGTCGCGCCGGATGCCTTCGGCGGCTATTTATTAGGCTATAAAGCCTTGCGTGATGCGGGTATCGACCCGCCGCGTGATTACCATCTTCAGTTCTCCGGTTTTCCGGCCGATGCCCTGCTTTATCTGCTGCGGGATAAGGCAATTTCCGGTGCGATTGTTCCGGCCTGCCTGATTGAATCCATGGATAAAGAGGGACTCATTCACCAGGATGATTTCCGGCCGCTTCTCGGACGGGACAGCACCATTCCCTGCTGGACCAGCAGCGAGCTATACCCGAACTGGTCATTTGCGGCGGGCAGCGGTGTACCGGACGAACTGGCGGATGAAGTCACCCGGGTGCTGCTTAACAGCCACGGCGAAAAAACCATGCGCTGGGGTGCGCCGTCATCCACCCGCCAGGTGGAAAATCTGCTGAGGGAAGTCAATCAGCACCCGCAGCAGCGGCAGTTCTGGCAGGAGATTATCAGCTGGAGCCGGAAAAACAGCTGGCTGTTAGGCTCGGTTGCCCTGGTTTTTCTGCTTCTCGGTATCAATCATGTGTGGATTGCTTTCCGGGTGCGCCGCCGCACCCGCCAGCTGGAAGCCGCCCATTCACAGTTACAGCGCCAGCAGCAGGATCTGGAAAAAGCCCAGCAACTGAGTGTGCTCGGGGAGATGGCCTCCGGTTTTGCGCATGAGCTGAATCAGCCGCTGTCCGCTATCCGCCATTACGCCCAGGGCTCGCAAATCCGGCTGGAGCGGGAAGATCCCGCACATCCGCTGCTGCCGGTCATGTCGCAGATTGACAGCCAGGCCGAACGCGGTGCCAGTATTATCCGCAACCTGCGGCTGTGGGCGGGAAACAGCCCATCCTCCCCGGAAGGTGCACCTGTGCCGCAGAATGTGGCGGCGGTACCGGAACTGGTCTGGAAACTGCTGCGGGTTACAGAACGATATCCTTCTGCAGTTTTATATAACACCGTTGCTCATGATGCCGTATTACACTTACCGCCGGCACTGCTGGATCAGGTGCTTTCCAACCTGTTCAGTAACAGTTTGCAGGCCGGGGCGGACTGCATCCGTGTGATGCATCACCACCCCCCCGGCGGACAGATTCTGGTGGTGCAGGATAACGGCGGCGGGATGGATGAAACGCAGCTGACACAACCTTTTGCCCCGTTCCGCTCCACCAGGTCCGAAGGACTCGGGCTCGGGCTGGTGATCTGCCAGCGCCTGATGCGCAGCCAGGGTGGTGATATTCATATGGAAAATTGTTCCGGCCCGGACGAACAGCCCGGCTTATGTGTTACCCTTATCTTCAGTGAACCGACAAAGGAATCCCCATGCCCGTGATCCACCTGGTTGATGATGATGTTGCTGTGACACAGGCGTGTCAGTTTTTGCTGGAGAGCCTCGGTTATGAGGTGTGTGTCTGGAATGACAGCCGGACATTTATTGCACAGGCACCGCTGCACACTTACGGTATTGTGTTACTGGATATGCGCATGCCGCATTTTGACGGCTGCCGTGTGCATCAGATCCTTCAGGAGCGGCACAGCACGCTGGCGGTGATATTCCTGACCGGCCACGGCGACCTGCCGATGGCGGTTGAACAGATGAAACTCGGTGCGGTGGATTTTCTGCAGAAACCGGTGGCCACACAACCGTTGCAGGCAGCACTGACCCGCGCCGCCGCGGTAACCGGCAAAGCCGTGGCCTGTGCCCGAATCCGTGACCGTTTTCAGACTCTGACGCCGAAAGAGCGTCAGATCGCCGGTTTTGTCGCACAAGGACTGATGAACCGGGAAATCGCTGATATTGCCCATGTTGCGGTAAGAACCGTCGAAGTGCACCGCGCCAAAGTGATGGAAAAAATGGCGGCGGGCAGCCTCGCGGAGCTGGTCACGCAGCTCAACAGCATTACGGACGCTGAAAACAGCACCGCAGAGCACTAACATCTGCAACCGATACCACGTATAATTTAGTGTTATATCATTTACATGAACCCGCATCTGCTGATGCTTTAAACAATAACGATGTCTGACTATGATTACAGCTCCTGAATTTCAACGCTCGTTTCTGCATCCCCGCTACTGGCTGACCTGGCTTGGCCTGGGTGTACTGTATGTGCTGGTGTTGCTGCCGTATCCGGTGATTTACCGGCTGGGCACCCGTCTGGGTCGTCTGTCCATGCGTTTTCTCAAACGCCGCGCGGAGATTGCTGACCGCAATCTGCAGTTGTGCTTTCCGGATATGCCGGAAGAAAAGCGCAAAGCGATGGTGGTGGCAAATTTTGAATCCGTCGGCATGGGGCTGTTTGAAACCGGCATGGCCTGGTTCTGGCCGGACTGGCGGGTAAAACGCTGGTTTAAGGTGGAAGGCCGCGAACATATTCAGAAAGTACAGGCATCCGGACAAGGTATTATCGTGATAGGCATCCATTTCCTGACCCTGGAACTGGGCGCACGGATTTTCGGTATGCTCAATCCAGGCATCGGGGTTTACCGTCCGAACGATAACCCGGTGATGGACTGGATGCAGACCACCGGTCGTTTGCGATCCAACAAATCCATGCTCGACCGCAAGGATGTCAAAGGGATGATCCGCGCCCTGCGTGACGGACAGATTTTGTGGTATGCACCGGATCACGATTACGGCCCGCGCAAAAGTGTGTTCGCACCGCTGTTTGCCGTGGAGAAAGCCGCCACCACCACCGGTACGTCTATTCTGGTCAAAGCCGGTCGTGCAGCACTGATCCCGTTCACACCGCGCCGTCTGCCGGACGGAAAAGGCTATGAACTGCTGATCCAGCCCCCTGCGGACGGTTTTCCGGAAGATGATGATGTGGCTGCCGCAACCTTTATGAACCATGTTGTGGAAAAAGAAATTTTACGCGCCCCGGAACAATATATGTGGCTGCATCGGCGCTTCAAAACACGGCCGGAAGGTGAACCGTCCCTCTATCATGACCGGGACAAAGTCCATTAAAAAAGGAATTAAATTACTACCCTGATGCAGAACAAAGCCCCCAACCGTAACTGGAAACGAAATCTTTATGTTGTGTGGTTCGGCTGTTTTCTGACCGGCGCCGCCTTCAGCCTGATCATGCCCTTTCTGCCGCTCTATGTGGAAGAGCTCGGGGTGACAGACCATGAGGAACTCAATCTGTGGACGGGGGCGGCATTCAGTATTACCTTCCTGTTTTCCGCCATCGCTGCCCCTTTCTGGGGCAAACTCTCTGACCGCAAAGGCCGTAAGCTGATGCTGCTGCGCTCCGCGCTCGGTATGGCGATTGTCATGCTGCTGATGGGCTTTGCACAGAATGTCTGGCAATTGCTGTTCCTGCGCGCCCTGCTCGGGCTGCTGGGCGGTTTCGTGCCGAATGCCAATGCGCTGATAGCCACCCAGGTGCCGGTCAAACGCACCGGCTGGGCACTGGGCACGCTTTCCACCGGCGCTGTCAGTGGCGCACTTATCGGCCCGCTTATCGGCGGTTTTCTGGCGGATCACACCGGGTTGCGTCCTGTCTTCTATATCACCGCCAGCGTGCTGTTTATCTGCTTTTTCGTGACACTGTTTTTTGTCCGCGAAAACTTCACGCCGGTGTCACGCAAAGATGCCCTCAACACAAAGCAGGTTTTTGCAGCGATAAAAAATCCGCGCCTGGTAATCTGCCTGTTTTTCACCACCATGTGTATTCAGATTGCGGCAGGTTCGGTCAGCCCGGTTATCACCCTGTATATCCGTGAGCTGGGCGGACATACTGAAAACCTGGCGTTTATCAGCGGGTTAATTGCCTCTGTGCCGGGGCTGGCCGCGCTGATCAGCGCCCCGCGCCTCGGAAAACTGAGTGACCGGATAGGGCCGGATAAGGTACTGATCGCCATGCTGGCAGTGTCTGTGTTTGTTATTCTGCCGATGGCCTGGGTCACCCATTACTGGCAGCTGGGTGCCCTGCGTTTTCTGCTCGGCGCCGTCAATGCCGCTCTGCTGCCCGCCGTCCAGACCCTGATTATTTATCATATCACCCATGAAATTGCCGGACGGATTTTCAGCTATAACCAGGCACTGCGCGACGCCGGTAATGTTACAGGACCGTTAATGGGCGCCTGGGTGGCTGCGCATTTCGGCTTCGCATCTGTCTTTTATTTCACCGCTGCGGTTGTACTGTTTAATCTGTTTTATTCGTGGTGGTGCATAAAATCGCAGAGCGCCCCGAAAATTAAACCGGCCGATATCGGGTAGATATCGCCGGTTTTCATCCGGTTACTTTTCGCTGTCAGCAATTTGTTACTGAAATTTCATCTTTCCGTTATGAGTCAACTTTAACTGGTTGATTTAAAATAATTTTGCAAATATACGTAAGCCTCATAATCCACATCTTCTGTCAATAGACCTCATCACATTTTGTATAAATAAGTCTTGTGAAATGAGATTTTTGTCGACATTTCATCTAAAAAATGGTTTATAAAATAGAAAACGTGCTTTAAGTGAATACGATTCACGATAAGTGTGTTAATAATACTTTAATAAGACAGGATGTTTATTGATACACAAAAGTATCATTTTGTTAACAGGAACTGTTTATCCTTACCATTTTCAGGCTTATTCTCCGGAATAAACCTTTGGGAAATTACAGATGCAATCAACAACAAACAAAAAACGTACTTTCTTCGGGCACCCTTACCCGCTCAGCTCGCTGTTCTTTACCGAGATGTGGGAACGCTTCTCCTTCTACGGTATCCGTCCGTTACTGATCCTGTTTATGGCAGCCACCGTCTATGAAGGCGGGATGGATATTCCGCGTGAACAGGCTTCCGCTATCGTCGGTATTTTTGCCGGTGCGATTTACCTGACCTCCCTGCCGGGCGGCTGGCTGGCGGATAACTGGCTCGGGCAGCGCATGGCGGTCTGGTACGGCTCAATCATTATTGCACTCGGTCACCTCTCGATTGCCCTGTCGGCAATCTGGTCACCAAAGCTGTTCTTTGTCGGTCTGCTGTTTATCGTTATCGGTACCGGGTTATTTAAAACCTGTGTGACGGTCATGGTCGGTACGCTGTACAAACAGGACGATACACGCCGTGACGGCGGTTTTTCCCTGTTCTACATGGGGATTAACATGGGCTCCTTTATCGCGCCGCTGGCGACCGGCTGGTTAGTCCCTAACTTCGGCTGGCACTGGGGCTTCGGTATCGGTGGTCTGGGGATGTTAGTGGCCCTGCTGGTGTTCCGCTTCTACGCGGTACCGCTGATGCGTCAGTATGACGGTGAAGTGGGTCTGGACTCCAGCTGGGATCGCCCGACTGTCGCGCGCAAAAATGTCGGTAAGTGGGTTGGCCTGGCGGCTGTGGTTATCGCCGCTGTCACTGTCCTGATCGCCTCCGGCGTTATCCCGTTCAACCCGATGCTGGTTGCCACCAACATGGTTTACCTCATCTCCGGGATGGTTATTCTCTACTTCATCTACCTGTTTGTGTTTGCCGGTCTGGAAAGCAGTGAACGCATCCGGTTATTTGTCTGTTTTATTCTGTTAGTCACCGCCGCCCTGTTCTGGTCTGCGTTTGAACAGAAACCGACGTCATTCAATCTGTTTGCGAAGGATTACACTGACCGTAACCTGTTCGGTTTTGAAATCCCGACTGTCTGGTTCCAGTCCATCAACGCCCTGTTTATCATTATACTGGCCCCCGTGTTCAGCTGGTTATGGCCTGCCCTGGCGCGCCGTAATATGAACCTGAGCAGTATCACCAAGTTTATGTTCGGTGTCCTGTTCGCTGCGGGTGGTTTTGCAGTGATGATGATGGCGTCCGAGCGCGTGATTGAAACCAGCGCCGGTGTCTCCCCGATGTGGCTGACCTTCAGTATCCTGCTGCTGACCCTGGGTGAGCTGTGCTTAAGCCCGATTGGTCTGGCGACCATGACACTGCTGGCACCGATGAAAATGCGCGGCCAGGTGATGGGTCTGTGGTTCTGTGCCAGTGCGCTGGGTAACCTTGCAGCCGGTATCATGGGCGGTAATGTCCGTCCGGATCAGCTGATGAACCTGCCGGGCTTCTTCTCACACGTTTCTGTTGCCCTGCTTATCTGTGCCGCAGTGCTGTGTGTGCTGATTGTGCCGGTACGCAAAATGCTGCAAAGCGCAGACAACAAATCTGCCTGATTGAAATAATGTACAAAAGCAAAAGGGTGAGCTCCGGCTCACCCTTTTTTTATGCGCAGACTGGCCGGTGTATCGCCGTAAAAGCGGCGGAAAGCACTGGTCAGGGAAGATTGGGTACTGTAACCGCAGCGCAGGGCAATTTCCGGCAGTGTCAGCGGGGTATGGCAGATAAGATGATGTGCCCGGCGCAGACGTATTTCAGTCAGAAAAACCGCCGGGGTTTTACCGGTGGCCGCCAGCAGGCGGCGCTGAAGAGTACTGGCCGATAGTGCACAGCACGACGCCATTTCACTGACCGTCCACGGGTAATCAGGACGCGCGGTCAGCTGTTGTGTCAGAGTATGCAGCCAGCGCCTGTCCTGCCCGTCCGGCTGCAGTTGCGCCGCAAGCTGCTCTGCCAGCAGGATACGCGCACTTTCCGGATGCTGTTCAATCATCTGCGGATAACTGATAAGCCAGTCCACATAAGTACGGGTGGCATCCGGCAGCACAGACCACAGAGAATCAGGGGAAGTGAAGAAGAGGCTGTCCGCAGGCAGTTCAAGTACCACCTGGCGGTTATGACCGGTGCCGCAGAAACGGTGGTGATACCCCGGCGGGATCGCCGCCATCCGTCCCTGCTCCACCGAACCGCTGTCGCTGCCGACAGTCAGTTCCATTGCGCCGCTGCCGCCCAGCACCAGTTGCCACATGTCATCATGACTGTGCTCCAGGGTTTCCTGCCGGTAGCTACGTAATGAGATAACAGGTCGTTTCATGGAATGCCCCTGAGAGTACGGAAAACGACAGGCGGCGGGGTGTTACATCAGGCGGTGACCGGCAGGTACCGGCAGGGAAAACTCCGCAAGAACGATATCTCCGTCCGCATTAGCAGCGCCGGTTATCAGCACTTCTGATTTCACTCCGGCCACCCGTTTCGGGGCAAAATTACACACACATAATACCTGACGCCCGGTTAATTCTTCCGGTTTGTATAATGCGGTAACCTGTGCGCTGGAGGTTTTCACCCCGCACTCTCCAAAATCCACAGTAAAGATATAGGCGGGTTTGCGGGCTTTCGGATTAAGCTCTGCGGTCAGTACCACACCGACACGCAATTCCACTTTTTCAAAATCGGCCCATTCAATTTCTGCTGATGTCATCGGTCTCTCCGGCTGCTGTACAGTGGTTAATCAGGGTAATATTCCGCATCATTATACCGGTGATCAGACACCGCCGCTGTTGCCGGACAGTCAGATTTTATCGCCGGACAGGCAACTCAGCGGTAAGCCTCTGAGCCCGGCAGCGATTCACGGGTCAGCCCGAGGGAACGCATCATCTCCTCAACCTCTTCATCCAGACGGCTGAGATGCAGCACACGATCCACAATAATATCTTTCTTATCATTATTCAGCAGAACTACCGGCACCGCGCGGTAACTGTTGATCATCTCAATCGCTTCTGACAGCGGGATATTATTCAGCACCAGTGAGCCGGATAACCAGTCGATATCGGTGTACTGGCGCTGGAATACTTTTGCCCGGCCTTCCGGCAGAATCTCCAGCCGTTGTCCCGGCCCCACGGTTTCGGTTTTACCGTCAAAAAACGTGGTCACGGTTTCATCCAGCGGGCAGACGGAGACTTTATTATCCGCAATATCCACCACAAAGTTACCGTTGCCGGATTCCACCCGCACACCATTAGCGGTGACCAGGAACGGACGCTGTTCTTCACGGTTTTCGCTGACGGCAAAACGTGCCCGTCCGGACAGCAGTTTTACTGACCGGCTGCCGTTATCGTAAGCAACCACAGCACGGGATTCGGTATCCAGCTTCAGCTGGCTGCCGTCACGGAGAGAATACTGTTTAATCTCTCCGCGGTGAGTGTAATGTTCTTCAACGCCTTTTGCCTTCATCAGAATGGCGTTGTATACCCCGTAACCTGCCAGAATCGTCAGGAAAACAAGTAATATGATGAGCAAACGGCGTCGCCGTTGTCTGAAAAATAGGCGTTTCAACTGCAATCTCCTGCGGATTGTAAGCGCCGGAATCTGTTTTTCCGGCGTCACATATATCGTCGGGTAACCGACGGCTTCCGGTCACCCGTTGATAAGAAATTCCGATTAATCACTGCCGTTATTGTCACAAATCAACGGTATCAGGTTGTTATTATTGTTTATCCGCATAAACCGCGCATACAGTGATAAGTATCAGATAATTATCATTTACAATGAAAAATAAGTTCGCAGATATCCGGCGATATCCACAATAAAAACAAGGCCAAAAGTAAAATATCATCTTTTAATTCAGCTAATTAATTGATGATACGGTACCATTGGTGCAGCTGAGTATAATACACTTTACCGGATGTAAAGCCGTGCTTTTACGTTTTGTTACACTATCTGCCATCCGGAAACACTCTTTTGATGCGTACTCTTTTTCCGCCCGTTTTTTAACACTGATAAATTATAAAGTGAGTAATTCATTATAAATATTGAACAAGTTTATATAATTCAGCAAATCAATATACGCGTATAAATAACCGGCAAAAATGTCATTTGCCAGCGGATCATACTTAATGGCATTATATCCGCCATAATATAACGTTTTCTCTGACTCCGGAGGGCTGTCACATGCTGGATATTATCCATTACCCGCTGTTTTTACTGTCCGTTTTTATCTTTGCAGTAACGCCGGGGCCGGATATTGCCTATGTACTGGGACAAAGCCTGGCCAACGGCCGCAAAGCCGGTATTTTGTCCGCGCTGGGGGTGATGCTCGGCAGCAGTGTGCATGCTGTTGCCGGGGCTGTCGGGCTGGGGGCGATTATTGCCGCATCGCCGACACTGTTTACCGTGATTAAGTATCTCGGTGCGCTGTACCTTGCGTTCCTCGGCGCCAAAATGATCCTCGGCACACTCAGAAAGCGCGGGCAGACCGCTGATGATAATGAAGAAGTGGTGATTCAGAAGGCAGCCGCAAAATCGATTCTTATCCGGGGGTTTATCACCACACTGACCAATCCGAAAGTGCTGCTGTTTTTTATTGCCTTTTTCCCGCAGTTTATTGCGGCAGGCGGCAGTTATTATGCGGAATCTTTCCTGCTGCTCGGCGCAACCTATGCCCTGCTCGGGTTCTGCACTGATACCACGCTGGCACTGATTGCCGGGACACTGGCTGCACGGATCTCCGGCAGCCCGAAAGCGCATTACTGGATTGACCGCCTCGTCGGTACCACCTTTATCGCTCTCGGTCTGCGCCTGGCATCAGTGGCCCGCTGAGGGTTCAGCCTGCGATATTCACATCCAGGTGAGCCAGATAGCGGCAAATATCCGCATCAATATGCGGGTTTTTAACCACGTCAAAACAGGAAAATGTCGGCAGTGATGTCATCCCGGTAAACTGATTGGTTTTGTGGAGCGGGAAATACACACTGTCGATACCCCGCCCCTCAAAGAACTGCTTTTCATCCTCAAAGGCTTCCTGCGGTGCGTTCCAGGTCACGGATAACATGTATTTTTTACCGGTCAGCACACCGCCGGAGCCGTATTTTTTACTGCTGTCACGGCGGCTGCGCCCGTCATTAATATGAAAACGGTCATCAGACTGTGTAAATACCTCATCAATGTATTTTTTCACAATCCACGGCCCTTCCATCCACCAGGCCGGCATCTGGTAAATAATCACATCCGCCCACAGGTAATTCAGTACTTCCTGTTCATCGTCATAACCGTCATCAATACGGGTAACGCGGACATTCATGCCTTTTTCTGTCAGATGGCGGCGGGCGATATCGGTCATATGGTCGTTCAGTTTGCCGTCAGAGCCGCCGAATTCTTTTGAACCGTTAATAATAAAGATGTTTTTCATTGTGTTACTCACTCAGGAATGATGTCGTCAATCCTGTTATCCTAACCGGCCTGTCCCGCAAATACGTTAGCCTGTCCGCTCTGATGTTTGCCTGATCCTGTCATTTTGCCCGGAAATCACACACCGGTCAGAGAAGAACCCGCTTTTTATCCTGTCCGGGAGGTAACCCGAATAACCGCCGGTATTCACGGTTAAACTGAGAGGCACTTTCATACCCGACACGAAAAGCCGCTTCCGAGGCATCCGCCGATTCCACCAGCAGAAGGCGACGGGCTTCATTAAGTCTCAGCCATTTCTGATATTGCAGCGGGCTCATCCGGGTGACCCGGCGGAAATGGCGGTGAAAAGAGGATTCGCTCATCTGAGCCCGGCGGCAGAGTGTCTCCACCGACACCGGCTGATCAAAATGCGCTTTCAGGTAACTAAGTACGCCGCTTATCTGGCGGCACTGTTTATTATGTGCGGCCATCAGCTGGAGCCGTGCGCCCTGGCCGCTTTTCAGCAGGTAATAGAGAATTTCTTTATGGATAAGCGGAGCCATGACCGGGATATCGTCCGGTTTTTCCAGCAGCGCCACCAGGCGGCAGACCGCACTGAGCAACGCTTCTGTGACCGGACACACTGCCTGCGGTACAGCGGGTTCTGAAGTCAGCAGCTGAAAACCGCTTTCCTGCATCAGTACCGGAAGGTCGCTGAGGTTAAGACTGACCAGCAGAGCCAGAAACGGTGCCTGCTCTGATGCCTCACAGACCTGCGCAATCGCAGGGATATCCACGGATGTCAGCAATACATCCCCGGGGCGGTAACAATAGGTGTTATCTCCGAGTGTGATCCGTTTTGCGCCCTGAACCGCAAGTGCGATACCCGGCTCATAAGTCCAGGTTTGCGCCTGTGACGGAGCCGTCCACCGGCACAATGCGAGACCGGGAACGGTCGTATCCCACCCGCCGCTGCGCTCTGCGGTGTAAGTCTGTAACAACTGTTTCAGGCAGCGCAGGCGATCATCCGTTTCCATTATATTCTCAGCGACTGATTAACAGGGCTACAGCATAACGGAAAAGACCGTACCGTGCTGTATTTTGCATTACGGTACCGGTTATCAGACTCAGCAGCATATCGTGCAGAGAGAGACCGCCGGAGGGATATTTACTTTATCTTTTAAAAACAGAAATATACCTTTATATGCAGTAAATTATTTTTCCTGTCTTTCATAAGCAGAATTATTATTTTAATTTCATTCATTATTTTGTGATCTGCTGCTGTTTATTTTTATTGAATTTGCGCGGCAAAATAAAAATAATAATCCGCCCTGAGAGCTTATTCAGGACAAAACTCGGCCTGCGGTGAAATAATCACCGCGTTTGCATAATGTGGTTAACTATCATGAGCAATGTAATTGCGTTTACTGATGCGGACACCAATCCCTGTATGCAGTGCGGGGCGTGCTGTGCCTATTTCCGGGTCTCGTTTTATCACGGGGAAACGGACAGTACGGGCGGCGTGGTGCCGGCAGAGATGACAGAAAAAGTGAATGACTTTATGGCCTGTATGAAAGGCACTGATCAGAAATCCCCGCGCTGTATCAATCTTCAGGGGGAAGTCGGTCAGTGTGTAGCGTGCAGCGCTTACGCACAGCGCCCGTCGCCGTGCCGCGAGTTTGATCAGTCGTGGGTCAGCGGTGTACACAATGCCGCCTGTGACCGGGCAAGAGCCGCACACGGCCTGCCGCCGCTGGAGCCGCCGTCCCGCCACAATGATCACGCGGCCTGATCACCGCCGTTTTGCACTAACGCTTTTACCGCTGTTCAGGTAGGATAACCGCATTACTATCAGACTGAATAAGGACAGCCGTATGAGCGATTATGCACAGAGTGTTGCTGATGTGGAAAAAGCCATTGAGAGTAACAGTATCACTGAAATGAACGAAATGATGGTCAGCCTGGGTGACAGCAACCCGCTGCCGTATGAACAGCGTTATGAATTACAGCAGCGCCTCCGCCAGGCGATAATGGATCACGGAAAAATACATCACTAGTTAATTCTTATTCCGTACCGGCTTATTACCAGAATAATATACCGGTACGGAGTGTCATGTTTATTCCGTTAATGTCAGCTTTTGCAAAAGTCGCGTTCATTCCTGTACTAACCGCCTTTTAATCCGCTATGCTTTCCCTGTCAGCTATCTCATTCATTCATCTGATTATTGTTTATAACAAATCAATCTTATCTGCCTGTTAATTAAAAACTAAAATAAAACACCCTATTGCTTTGTTTTATATGACAGTTTTATGAACTTTTTAATTTTTTCACCGTCTGAAAAATTCCTTATTTATCTGTAGAGGAAAGAGAATAATCGGCATATGATATTGAATACATTTCACTGACGTGACTATTTACACGTGCGTTGTATCCGGGTTTGTAAGGAATGCTTATTATGGAAGTATCAAACTATTCACCGTTACTGAGCTATTACGCGTACATCAAAAAGTTTATTGCATCGCCGGCCACGATGGGAACAATTACCCCTTCATCACGCTGGCTGTGCCGTGCAATGGTCCGTCACGTCGACTGGAGCGGTGTGCAGCATTTTGCTGAGCTGGGTGCCGGTACCGGGGTAATTACCCGTCAGATTCTGGATCAGATGGATCCACTGGCTAAACTGGATGCCTATGAAATTGACCCCTATTTTGTCAGCCTGCTGAATAAATTTCAGGATGGCCGGCTGGGGATTTTTTCTGACTCAGCAGAGAAACTGAACCGCCCGTATAATGTGATTTTCTCCGGTCTGCCGTTCCTGTCAATTGACCGCCGCACCGGGCTGCGTATTCTGAAAGCGGTGCGTGACAATATCGAACTCAGCGACGGGCAGTTTATTCTGTTTCAGTACACCACCAAATTTGAGAAATATCTGCGCCGTTATTTCCATTTCCGCAAAGAGCGTGTATTGTTCAACGTTCCGCCAGCCTGGGTGTATATCTGCACCCCGAAGAGACGTTATACCAATAACTGATCACCCGCAGCGTGTCCCGGGATACCGGGACACCGGCCATTCTCAGTATCCTCTGTTTACGGATTTCTTTATGTTAATTATCACCCCCGCCAAACCGGATCATTTCCCGCGCCTGGTTGCCATCTGGGAATCATCTGTCCGCGCCACTCACGATTTTTTATGTGAGGCTGATATTGAAAAACTGCATCCGCTGCTGCTCAATACCTATCTGCCGAACCTGAATGTGGTGGTGGCGCAGGATGAAAACGGTGTGATCCTCGGTTTTCTCGGCACAGACGCGAACCGGATTGAGATGCTGTTTGTGGATGCGGCTATTCGCGGTAAAGGCACCGGTAAATTCCTGCTGAATTATGCTGTTGAGCAGTTACAGGCAGATGAGCTGGATGTGAATGAACAAAACCCGCAGGGTGTCGGTTTTTACCGCCATATGGGTTTTACACAGACAGGCCGTTCTGAACTGGATGGGGAGGGAAATCCGTTCCCGCTGCTGCACATGAAATACACCGGCAAAACAGCGGGATAATGTCTCAGCCGAAAACGCCGGTCGAGAGATAACGGTCGCCGCGATCGCAGATTACGGCGACAATCACCGCTCCCGGGTTCGCTTTTGCAATTCTCAGTGCACCGGCCACCGCGCCGCCGGAACTGACCCCGCAGAAAATGCCTTCCTGTTGTGCCAGCTGGCGCATCGTATCTTCTGCTTCCTGCTGTGTGATATCCAGAATATCATCCACCAGCTGCGGCTGAAAAATCCCCGGCAGATACCCCGGTGACCAGCGGCGGATCCCCGGAATCTGACTGTTTTCCGCCGGTTGCAGACCGGTGATATTGATCTGCGGTGCGACCTCTTTCAGATAACGCGCCACCCCGGTAATGGTGCCGGTAGTGCCCATAGCTGAGACAAAGTGCGTGATACGCCCGTCCGTCTGCTGCCAGATTTCCGGGCCGGTTGTCCGGTAATGGGCCAGCGGGTTATCGGGATTATTAAACTGATCAAGCACATAACCTTCCCCGTCCGCTGCCATCTGCTGCGCCAGGTCCCGTGCCCCTTCCATGCCCTGTGCCCGGCTGACCAGCACCAGCTCCGCGCCGTAAGCTTTCATAGCGGCCTGGCGTTCGGCACTCATATTTTCCGGCATCAGCAACTTTAATTTATAACCGCGAATCGCTGCGATCATCGCCAGCGCAATACCGGTGTTACCGCTGGTGGCTTCAATCAGCGTATCCCCGGGACGGATCTCCCCGCGCTGTTCGGCACCTTCAATCATACTTTTCGCCGCACGATCTTTTACCGAACCGCCGGGGTTATTGCCTTCCGGTTTGACCCAGATTTCTGCGCCACTGACTTCACCCAGCCGTGCAAGCCGGAAAAGCGGGGTATTACCGATCCCATTACTGATAGATGCCACGTTGTTCTGCCTCCTGAGCCATAAACGGAAACCATACCGCCGCCGCAAGGCAGTATGCAACCGGAATTATTTTCATCTTTATGCGCACTGTGCCTGCGGCAGCAGCGCCAGTTCATCTTCGCCGCGAAACAGCCGCAGTTCCCTGATTGTCAGCCAGACAGAATCACCGGCGGCGGCACGGGTGTCCGGCGGTAATATTACCGTCACTTCATCTTCAGCCGCTTCCGTGGTTACCACCGCAGTGCGGTAATGCCCGTGTGAACGGATGGTCACAATCCGGGCAGCAACCGCATCGGCTGAAAAAGTGTGCTGCAATGTCAGCGACCAGGGGCGCACAAATACCGATACCGGCCCGAAACCGGCGGTCAGTGCGGCAACCGGCTGGCGCACACCGCCAATCCGCACCCCGCCATCCGTACCGATATCACCACGGAAAATGTTTATCTGACCGAGGAATTCTGTTACAAAGCGGTTGCTGTCATCATTGCCGAGGCTTTCAGGTACCGCGACCTGCTCGATATGTCCGCCACGCATCACCACGATGCGGTCAGCCACCTCCAGCGCCTCTTCCTGATCGTGTGTCACGAACACAGCAGTAAATCCCAGCGACTGATGCAGCTGACGCAGCCAGCGGCGCAGTTCGGTTCTCACCCCTGCATCCAGGGCACCGAACGGCTCATCCAGCAGCAGAATACGCGGCTCTGCCGCCAGCGCTCTCGCCAGTGCCACCCGCTGTTGTTGTCCGCCGGAAAGCTGTGCCGGATAGCGATCCGCCAGGTGCGGCATCTGAATCTTTTCCAGCAGTGACATCACTTTAGCGCGGATTTCTTTTTTTGATGGCCGTGTTTTACGCGGCAATACCGTCAGCCCGAATGCTATGTTGTCAAACACCGTCATATGCCGGAACAGTGCATAGTGCTGGAAGACAAACCCGGCCCGGCGCTCGCCTGCCGCCAGCCCGGAAACCTCTTCTCCGCTGATATACAATTCTCCGGCGCTATGAGGGGTCAGCCCGGCAATAATCCGCAGCAGTGTGGTTTTCCCGGAGCCGGAAGGCCCCAGCAGCGCCACCATTTCGCCGTCCGCCACCGACAGCGAGATATCCTGCAATACCGGCTCCGCACCGAAATGGTGTGTCAGATGACGGATTTCAATGCTCATATTTCCTCCGGGATCCCTGATATGCCATCACGCCGTGGCGGATACACAGGGTCACAACAGCCATCAGCGCCAGCAGACCGGATGCGGTAAATGCCGCCACGGTCTGATAATCCTGATGCAATAATTCCACCTGTAACGGTAAAGTGAAGGTTTCTCCCCGAATTGCGCCGGAGACCACTGACACAGCACCAAACTCCCCGATAGCCCGGGCGTTGGTCAGGATCACACCGTAAAACAGCGGCCAGCGGATATTCGGCAGTGTCACCCGCCACCAGATCTGCCATGCACGGGCCCCCAGCAGCACGGCGGCCTCTTCTTCCTGTGCACCCTGACTGAGCATTACCGGCACCAGTTCCCGCACCACATAAGGACAGGTTACGAAAATCGTCACCAGCACAATTCCCGGCAACGCAAACATGATTTGGGTATTCAGCGAGTTTTCGAGAAAGCCACCCAGCCAGCTGTTTGAGCCGTACAGCAGCAGATACAACAGCCCGGCAATCACCGGCGATACTGCAAACGGCAGATCCGCCAGTGTCAGCAGTAACTGGCGGCCGGGAAAATGAAACCGTGTTACCAGCCACGCCAGCAGTGTGCCGAAAATCAGATTCACCGGCACGGTGATCAGCGCTACGATCACTGTCAGCCAGATAGCATGCAACATATCCGCCTCCGCCAGTGCGCGGATCACACCGCCGATACCATCAGACAGCGCGGTCACAAAAATCCACACCAGCGGAATAACCAGGATGAAAAATGTCAGCAGCAGCCCGGCAGAAATCAGCAGCCACTTCTGCCAAGGGAAACGCCGGCGGCGTAGTGTATCAGCCATGAGACCTCCCGGTACGCAATCCGGCGCGGCTCTGAATAATATTGACCGCCAGCAATAACACCAGCGAAGTCATCAGCACCACCGAGGCAATCGCCGCAGCCGCCGGGTATTCAAACTCCTGGAGGCGGACAAAAATCAGGAATGACACCACTTCCGTCTGCCACGCCAGGTTACCGGCGATAAAAATCACCGCACCGAACTCACCAAGGCTGCGGGTAAAGGACAAAACGGTTCCCGCCAGCGCTGCCGGGGCGATTTCCGGCCAGATCACACGGCAGAATATCTGAAAACGCGAAGCACCCAGCGTTTCTGCCGCTTCCTCATACTCCGGTTTCAGAGTTTCCAGCACCGGTTGTACCGTGCGGACCACAAACGGGATACTGGTAAACATCATCGCGACCGCAATACCAATCCAGGTATTCACCACGGTGATATTAAACGAATCAAAAAAACGGCCGTACCAGCCGTTCGGGGCAAAGAGAGTGGCGAGTGTCAGCCCCGCAACCGCCGTGGGCAGCGCAAAGGGCAAATCCATCAGGCCGTCGAGAATACGGCAGCCGGGAAAGCGGTAGCGGGTCAGGATCCAGGCCATCAGCACACCAAACACTGCATTAAACAGACTGGCAGCAAGCGCGGCGAGCAGTGTGACTTTATAAGCGGCGACCACCTGCGGGCCGGTGATCACCTGCCAGTACTGCGCCCAGCTCATCTGCGCCAGCTGTAATACCAGTGCAGTGAGGGGCAGCAGCAGGATCAGTCCGCTGTAGAGCAGCGTAAACCCGAGGGACAGGCCAAATCCCGGCAACACCCGTCTTGCCATATCAGCGTCCCTGAGCCATCAGGGTGTCAAATTCACCGCCTGAATTGAACCGGCTTGTCATTACTTCAGACCATGAACCGAACTGATCTTCCACTTTAAATAAGGTCACCGGCGGGAAATGGCCTTTATTGGCGGCCATCACATCCGGATCAGTCACCCGGTAATTAAACTGCGCCATTTTTGCCTGCGCCGCCGGGCTGTACAGGAAAGTCAGATAGGCATCAGCAACAGCCTGTGTGCCGTTCTTTTCCGTGTTTTTATCCACCCGCGCCACCGGGAATTCTGCCAGGATATTGGACGCCGGGACGATAACATCATAATCATCCGCGCCATATTCATTGCGGATATTATTCACTTCTGATTCAAAACTGATCAGCACATCGCCCAGCCCGCGATCAATAAATGACGTCGTGGCTCCCCGACCGCCGGTATCAAATACCGCGACATTGCTGAGGAATTTTTTCATTTGTTCCTGTGTTTTAGCACTGTTTTTACCGTTTTTCTGCTGCCAGAAACCTTCCGCAGCCAGATAGGTGTAACGACCGTTACCGGAAGTTTTCGGGTTCGGAAAAACGATTTTCACATCATCACGCAGCAGGGAATCCCAGTCTTTGATCTGCTTCGGATTGCCTTTGCGCACGAGGAAAGCCATGGTGGAATAATACGGAGAACTGTTATTCGGCAGACGCGCCTGCCAGTCCGCTGCCAGCAGATTACCTTTATCATGCAGAACCTGCACATCGGTCACCTGGTTATAAGTGACCACATCCGCCCGCAGTCCCTGTAATATCGCCAGCGCCTGTTTTGAGGACCCCCCGTGAGACTGGCGGATAGTCAGCGGATCGTCCGGATGTTCCGCGTTCCACTGTTTTTCAAACAGCGGGTTGATTTCCGTGAACAGCTCACGGGCAATATCATAGGAGCTGTTCAGTAACTGAGCAGCACCGGCAGCGCCGCTCCATACAGCAGAAAGGAGCAGCAGACCGGCAGGTAATACAGCGTTGACAGACAGTTTCACGGCGGAGAACCTCATTATGATGATGCGTTTCAGGTAACTCCGGCCAGTGTGCATATATCCGTAAAGTGACACAAGCCATTTACTTATATCATTATGGAATTATATATAGTGATTATTTACTTCACGATATTATGCATCGATATGTTTCTTCTCTTCCTGTGTTGTGTATACACGAAGGATAGAGGTTGCCTTCAGGGGAAGGTACAGAGGAATAAGGATAAAAACAGACACAAAAATGTGCATCACTGCGGGAAAAGTATGACGGTGATAACGGGCAAAGGAAACGAAAAGCATGCGCGCTACGGATGGCGCGCCTGAGCTTACAGGGATGTATTCACAGCGACTTTTCGTTTTTGCCCGTTATCAGCCGGTTCCGGGCTTAAAGTGACACCCTCTTACAGCGCACTCAGTTGTTCCAGCGACGGCGCATAATAATAAGCCCCGGTTTTCGGTTTACTGAACCGCAGCAGATCATCAAATTTACCGTCGGTTTCACCGAACATACTCAGCAATTGCTGCTCAATATTGTGCAGACGACCGCAGTACGCGATAAAGAACAGGCCGTGCTCACCGCTGGCAGTGCCGTACGGCAGGCTCTGGCGCAGAATGGAAAGCTCTTCGCCCTCTTCCTCAATCACCACGCGGGAAACATGAGAGGTTACATTGCGCACATTTTCATCCAGCTCTGTGCTGTCTGCTTTGGTGCGGCCAATCATTTTTTCCTGCTGCTCTTCAGAAAAACGGGTCCATTTATTCAGGCTGTGTGCCCAGCGCTGAGTCAGGATATAACTGCCGCCCGCATCTTCCCCTTCTGCGATCAGTGCCACGTCCGGGCGCTCATCCCCTTCCGGGTTTTCGGTGCCGTCGATAAAACCGCTCAGGTCACGCTCTTCCGTCCAGCGGAAGCCGTGGGTTTCGCCCTGAATCTCAACCGCATCCGCAAATGCCGCCACCGCTGCCTGTGCCAACGAGAAGTTGATATCATGACGCTGAGAATGAATGTGGATCAGTAAATCATATTGTGTGGCCGGCGCCAGGCCGCGCCCCAGTTCACGGAAGTTTTTCAGCTCCGGTGCACTGCTCTGACTGCCCAGCTGACGCCACAGGTCATGACCGAATGCCACCGTGGCACTCAGTTGATCAGCCGCAAACTGTGTCTGTAACTTTTTCAGAGCTGCCAGGAAAACCTGACAACCACGCCGGATCGCCGGTAAATCACCTTTGGTGTTTGCTTCAATAAAAATACCGAAACGGCAGTGTTCCGGCAGAATACCGCTTTGTGCTTGTGACATATTGCTCCCTTTGCATCGTCAGTCTGATCAGGAAATGGCCTTATCATAAATCACTGACGCGGAATTACTTTGTTATTCCGCAAGTTCATTTATTTTTACGGATTATTTATTGGCCCAGACGATATAACTGACTGTCCAGTTTTTCAGAATATCATCTGACGGCATCAGTGTTTCAGGGCCGTTCCAGGTTCCGCGGAAAACATAGGAAACACGCGGGGTTTGCGGTGAACGGCAGATAACCTGTGCGCTGTCATCAAATTCAGTGGTCAGGGTACAGGCACCGGCAACGGCCTGCGGATAGATGTCCGAAAAGAGGGTTCCTGTTTTGATGTCCCATTCCGTGCGGATATCCGCATCATTGGCAACAATGCGCTGCACAGTGCCATTTTCCGGCCCGGACAGACGGATAACCGTTTTATCATCTTTCCGGCCTTCAAAAATTTTAACGATCTGCCCCTGCTCGGTCTGCATACCACCGCGCAGTGTGTATTTATCGTCCAGTCCCTGACTGATCGCCGTTTCGGTCATGGCCGTCTGATTATTCACACCACCGACGCCCTGTGCCGTTACCGTCAGCCCACTGCTGCTGAACCAGCTTACCGGCGATAATGATGACCATGAAAACGAACTGCACCCGTTCAGCATCAGTACGGCACCGGCCGCGGCGGCCAGCTTCATTGCCTGATAACACTTCATTCATTGCTCCTTTGCATTCGGTTCAGATATCAGACTCCGGAATTGACAAAACATTCATTCTGAATTATTACATCAAATAATTTTAACGAAATAGGTATGTTTACCAATTCAGTAACGTAACATTTCCGATAAGATATCTCCTGGTATATAACCGACATTTTTCATTTACCGGCGTCGTAAGCTATGGCTGAAATGACATTCACATCATCGACTTTTTACCTGTTTTCAGCGGTTGTTCTGACAGGTACATTCTGGTTTCAGCCTGCTGCGGCTCTGCCGTCATTTTCTGCCTATGAGTATCATCAGAGCACAGTAAAATGTGAAACACCACAGCGCTTTATCATCAAACAACTGCCCTATCTGCAGGATAACAGCCGGGTGATTCTGGAAGGTAATATTCAGTCTCAGATTTCAGCGGAGCACTATCTGCTGGGGGATTACAGCGGTATCGTCGAGGTAAAAATTCCGGCGGAATTATGGGGGAAAAAGATTATCACCCCTAATGATACCATCCGCATTGAAGGCGGAATGGAAAAAGACCGCCATGCGATTGTGGTAACCGCCGATACACTCAGTGTGGTCAACCCCGGCAGTTAATATTCCGGGTCGGTGATCAGCCGTTTGCTGTAGGTCAGGCTGTCCTGCTGACACTCGTCGTAGGCCAGCTTGTCAAACATGCTCAGCGTGGCGGTATTATCATCCGGAATCGACAGCAGCAACTGCGGACATCCCCGCGCCAGCAGTTTTTTTTCCAGCCTCGCCACCATAGCATTGGCAATCCCCCGTCCCTGAAATTCCGGATGTACTGCCAGATAATAGGCATAGCCCCGGTATCCGTCATAACCGCCCAGCAGTGTGCCCACCACTTCGCCGTTGACTTCCGCCACCAGGAACAGGGCCGGATCATGTGCCATTTTCCGCTCAATCACGGTTTCCGGGTCATCCGGGGGGGTGACCAGATCACAACGCTCCCAGAGCGCAACAACCTCTTCAAAATCACCTTGCTGAAATGTGCGAATGTCCATACCGTTACCTGTCTGCCGGTTGTCTGCCCGTGTCCGTGACGGAACGGGTGTGATATCTTATAAAAACAAAATGATATACTAAAGTTTATCAGCAGCTCAATGGTCGTGATGTAATGAATATCCCTGATAGTGACAGTGTTAAAGATTTTTTTCTCAGATTACAGGATTCCCTCTGCGGACAACTCGCCACCTGTGACGCCGGTGCTGAGTTTACCGAAGATAAGTGGCAGCGGGAGTCCGGCGGCGGCGGACGCAGCCGGGTACTGAAATCCGGTGCACTGTTTGAACAGGCCGGTGTTAATTTTTCACATGTCAGCGGGGAAAGCCTGCCGCCGTCTGCCACGGCACACCGCCCGGAACTCGCCGGGTGCCACTATCAGGCCACGGGGGTTTCGCTGGTGCTTCATCCGCATAATCCGTATGTCCCGGCCGCACACGCCAACGTACGCTTTTTTATTGCCGAAAAAGCCGGCTGTGACCCGGTCTGGTGGTTCGGCGGCGGTTTTGACCTGACTCCTTTCTATCCTTTCACAGAAGATGCCGTACACTGGCACAGTGTCGCCCGGGATATCTGCACGCCGCTGGGCGAAGATGCCTGGCCGCGTTATAAAAAATGGTGCGACGACTATTTTTATCTGAAACACCGCAGCGAAGCGCGCGGTATCGGCGGCCTGTTCTTTGATGATCTGAATAAACCCGGTTTTGAGGAATGCTTTACCTTCACACAGGCTGTCGGCAACGGCTTTACCCGGGCTTATCTGCCGATCGCGGAAAAACGCCGTTCCATCCCTTATGGTGAGCGCGAGCGCCAGTTTCAGCTCTACCGGCGCGGCCGTTATGTGGAGTTTAATCTGGTGTGGGATCGCGGCACATTCTTCGGTTTACAAAGCGGCGGGCGGACCGAGTCCATCCTGATGTCAATGCCGCCGCTGGTGCGCTGGGAATATGACTACCAGCCGCAGCCCGGTTCTCCGGAAGCCGCACTGAGTGATTTTCTTATTCCCCGTGACTGGGTCTGACAACCCTTCACAGTGTGCTGACTGAAAAGCAGGCTGATAGTCTGCTGCGGTAAATATTTTTCTCCGTAAAGATGGTCATTCCAACCACAGGAGAACCGCCTATGTCAGCACATGCCCCGCGCTATTCATTTTTACCGCCCTGGATCCTGAAAAAACGCCTGCTTCATGAAGGGGATCACGAAGAGACACAGTTATGTTATCAGCATATGCAGCGGTTGCTCGGTTACCGACGCCTGCCGGAAACAGAAATGATGCCTCTCAGTTATGCTGCTCTGCCGGAATCCGGATGTACTTCGCAGGCACACCGCCGGGTGATGCATCTGAAAAACCTGACCACCGTTCCGGACCTGTATTACCGCGAAGACCGGAAAGCAGAAAACCCACAGCCACATATGCCTGTGCGGCAGGATACAGATACCGATAATATGTTTGAGTATCTTGATATCATTTACGGTTTTTTTGATGATATCTTTGATTACAAATCCTTTAATGACAACAATGCCACTATCTCCGCCATGACACATTACGGACGCGGCTACTGCAATGCCTTCTGGAACGGCGCACATCTGGTGTTTGGTGCCGGGGATGCCGGAATGAGCGTCACTCCCCTGTTTCTGAGTTTTGCCCAGCTGGATATCGCCACACACGAATTTTCCCACGCTGTGATTGATCACCTTTCCCCGCTGACTTACAGCCATCAGTCCGGTGCTCTGAATGAATCGGTCTGTGATGTGTTTACCGTCATGCTGGGTCATTACCACCGCCGTCACGCCAGCCATCAGGGGGACTGGCATATCGGCAGAACATTGTTTAATAAACAAAGCGGAATTAAAGCACTGCGCTCCCTTTCGTCACCGGGAAATGCCTATAATCACCCGGTGATCGGCAAAGATAAACAGGTAGCACATATGAGAGATTATATTGAGCTGCCGGATGACCCGGAGAATGATAACGGCGGCGTTCATTGTTACTCCGGCATCCCGAACCATGCATTTTACCACTTCGCCTCCGCCCTCGGCGGGTACAGCTGGGAAGTGGCCGGACAGATCTGGTTCGACACGCTGCGCAGAGGCAACCTGCCGCCGGAATGTAATTTCCTCACCTTCGCCCGCGAAACCCTGACTATCGCTGATGAGAACTATGATGAGGAAGTGACTGCTGTGCTGATGAACGCATGGAAAGCCGTCGGGCTGGAGCCGTAAAATGCCGGAAAATAAAAAACCCGCATTAAAAAATGCGGGTTTTCCTGATTAACGGCCTTTTTTGATATGAGACATCAGGCGTTTACGTTTCCGCAGCTGGGTCGCTGTCAGCACGTTTTTCTTATCCGCAAACGGGTTTTCACCCTCTTTAAACTGGATGCGGATAGGCGTTCCCATCACTTTCAGTGACTGACGGAAATAGTTCATCAGGTAACGTTTATAGCCATCCGGTAAATCCGAAACCTGGTTACCGTGGATAACAATAATCGGCGGGTTATAACCCCCTGCATGCGCATATTTCAGTTTGACACGGCGGCCGCGAACCAGCGGCGGCTGGTGATCTTCCGCTGCCATTTTCATGATGCGGGTCACCAGTGCGGTACTGACACGGCGGGTCGCGCAGTCATACGCTTCCTGCACCGAGTCAAACAGGTTACCGACACCGCTGCCGTGCAGCGCGGAGATAAAGTGAATACGGGCGAAATCGACGAAGCCGAGACGCAGTTCCAGCATATCTTTGACGTGCTCACGATCGTCTGCGGTCATGCCATCCCATTTGTTGATGGCGATAACCAGAGAACGGCCGGCATTGAGGATAAAGCCCAGCAGTGACAGATCCTGGTCTGAAATCCCTTCACGGGCATCAATCACCAGCAGCACCACGTTCGCATCCTCAATCGCCTGCAGTGTTTTGATAACGGAGAATTTTTCAACCGTTTCAGTCACTTTACCGCGTTTACGCACACCGGCAGTATCGATAATAATATACTCACGTCCGTCGCGTTCCATCGGGATATAGATACTGTCACGGGTGGTACCCGGCATATCGTAAACCACTACACGCTCTTCACCGAGGATACGGTTGGTCAGCGTGGATTTCCCGACATTCGGACGCCCGACAATCGCCATTTTAATCGGCTGATCAATCGGGTTGAAATCATCTTCCTCTTCGCTGTCTTCCGTTTCTGCTGCCTGTGCCAGGGCTTCCTGCTCTGCCCAGTAAGCGGCGTTAGCCTCTTCTTCGGTTAACTCGCGATCATCATCCTCACTTTCCGGCTCGCCGTAGAACGGCACCAGTGCGCGGGTGATCAACTGACTGACACCACGTCCGTGCGAGGCGGCAATAGGCACCACTTCACCCAGACCCAGGCTGTAGAATTCACCCAGCGCCTGATCCTGATCGATACCGTCGATTTTGTTCGCCACCACAAAGGTGGTTTTGTTATCACGGCTGCGCAGATGTTTGGCAATACCGCTGTCCGCCGGCATCAGGCCGGAACGGGCATCCACCATAAACAGCACGATATCGGCTTCTTCAATCGCCAGCAGCGATTGTGCGGCCATGTGGGTTTCAACGCCCTCTTCCGTGCCATCAATACCGCCGGTATCGATAATAATAAATTCCTGTCCCTCAACCTCTGCACGACCGTACTTACGATCCCGCGTCAGGCCGGGGAAATCAGCAACCAACGCATCGCGCGTACGCGTTAAGCGGTTGAATAATGTGGACTTCCCGACATTGGGACGCCCGACCAGAGCAACGACAGGTATCATGCTTTTACTGCCTCATAACACTGAAAAAATCCCCTGCACCATACAGGAGATTAAAGACGAAACGGCCCCTGTCATTCAGGAGCCGTCAATGAAACCACTCCGCAGTCAGTTACCCTGCCGGAGTGATGCCGGAAACAGCGGTTTACTGTCAGCGGCGGAGCAGGTACAGGCGTCCGTCACGGGCCTGCACCATCAGTTTATCACCGGCAATCGACGGACGGCTGAGAATACCGGAACTGTTCAGTTTATTCTGCGCCACGAACTGTCCGTTGGAGGTATCCAGCCAGTGGAGATAACCTTCACCGTCACCCACGACCAGATAGCCGTTAAAGATTTCCGGTGCGGAGAGATTACGGTGCAGTAATTTATCCTGTGACCACATGGTGACGCCATCCGCTGCGCGCAGACCATAGACGTTATCATCCTGGTCAACAACATAGAGGGATTCGCCATCCAGCACCAGTTCGTTGACTGAACCGAAATCGCGTTTCCACAGAATCTGACCGCTGCGCATATCCATCGCCACCAGATTGCCGTTATACGCGATAGCGTAAACACGACCGTCAGCAACAACCGGGGTCATATCCACGTCATTCAGACGGCTGATTTCGGTGGTACCGGTTGTCTGGGAAATACGCTGCTGCCAGATAATCTGACCCTGGCCGAGCATAACCGCACTGACACGACCGTTGTCACCACCGACAAATGCCGCACCCATGGCCACAGCCGGGGCTGATTCACCACGGACAGACAGGCTTGGGGTATCCAGGTTCAGGCTCCAGCGCTGTTCGCCGGACGCGGTATCAAATGCCTGTAACAGGCCGTTACCGGTATGCACCAGCACCAGGCCGTCACTGACTTCCGGACGGGACAATACTTCACCACCGGCGTTGGCTGTCCATGCGATTTCACCGTCGTTCGCGTTCAGGGCGATCAGCGTACCGCGCTCTGTACCCACATAAACGTGTTCACCGGAAACGGTCAGACCGCCGGATAACATCGCCGGGATATCCGCGGATAAGAAACCGGTTTTTTCCGCCAGATTCACTGACCAGATTTCAACACCGGAATCGGTATCCAGGGCTTTGACCAGGCCATTGCGGTCAGCCGCATAGACACTGGATCCTTCCCATGCCGGGGAAAGATGAGAGTAGTATTTACCGACACCGTCACCGACGGATTTATCCCACACGGTTTCCGGGGTGAACTGACTTGTCACTTCCGGCAGTGGTGACATCACGATAGTATCCTGTTCACTTGAACAGCCGGCCAGCAGCACAGAGGCGACTAATCCTACCAGCAGTGTTTTACGCAGTTGCATTATCGAGAGTCCCCTCACCCGGCTAAGTTATCGAGTTTGAATGTCATAACGGATTTGATAGTCCCGGCACCTTCACTCTGAATACCGGTGGTGTAGGCTTCCTGCGCGCCTTTCACATCCCCTTTCTGTAACAGGGCGTCACCGCGGATATCCTGTGCGTAAGCCGCCCAGCCTTTCCCTTTCACTGCCGCAACGGTCGCCAGCGCGGCATCCGGTTTTTTCTGACCCAGCTGTACACGGGCCAGACGTGCATTAATCAGATCTTTTAAATCTTCATTATCGGTTTTTGTCAGCGCCTGGCTCAGGGCATTTTCTGCCGCCGGGAGGTCGTTGCTGTCAACCGCTTTCATCGCCAGATCAAGACCGGCGATAGCACCGTAGTTGTTATTGGCTTCTTTCGCAAAAGCCTGCAGACGGGCGGTCTGCTCCGCCGGAGTGCCTTTTGCTGTGATCGCCGTTTCATAGGCAATCGCCGCATCCTGTAATTTGCTGACCTGGTGAGACTGATAGTAGTTCCAGCCGGCAATACCGCCGATACCGATGATCAAACCTGCCGCGATTGCTTTGCCGTTTTCGACAAAGAAATTCTTCAGCGCTGATACCTGTTCATTTTCTGTGGTATAGACTTCCACACGTCTCTCCTTAACCTAAAAGTTCGCTCAGACGAGCGGAAAGCCCGCTCTGTGCCAGCGTCTGCTGCTCACCGGTGGCCAGTTCTTTGACAGTGACTGTCCCGTTGGCAATTTCATCCTCACCTAAAATCAGGGCGATGCGCGCACCGTTTTTATCCGCACGGCTCAGCTGACGTTTAAAGTTGCCGCCGCCGTAGTTGGTCATGATACGCACATCCGGCAGGCTGTCGCGGATCTGTTCCGCCAGCATCATTGCCGCAACCTGGCTGCCTTCACCGAAGGAGGCCAGATAAATATCGGTCACTGCAGTTTCGCTCACAAAGTCCGGATTGACGGACTGAACCAGCAGTACCATACGCTCCAGACCCATGGCAAAACCCACCGCCGGGGTATTATGACCGCCGAGCTGTTCAACCAGCCCGTCATAACGGCCGCCCGCGCAGACAGTTCCCTGCGAACCCAGTGCGGTGGTCACCCACTCAAACACGGTGCGGTTATAGTAATCCAGACCACGGACCAGACGCTGATTGATGCGGTACTGAATACCGGCAGCATCCAGGATGGCACACAGGCCGTCAAAGTGGGCTTTTGATTCTTCATCAAGATAATCAAACAGTGCCGGTGCATCGTTCAGGAGTTCCTGAACAACTTTGTCTTTGGAATCCAGCACACGCAGCGGGTTGGTGTACATCCGGCGTTTGCAGTCTTCATCCAGTTTGTCTTTGTGCTGTTCCAGGAAGGCAACCAGTGCTTCACGGTAGTTTGCACGCGCCTGTAACGAACCGATTGAGTTCAGTTCCAGGGTAACATGCTCCGCAATGCCCAGCTCACGCCACCAGCGGGCGGTCATCATAATCAGCTCAGCATCGATATCCGGACCGCTCAGGCCGAAAACTTCCGCACCCAGCTGATGGAACTGACGATAGCGGCCTTTCTGCGGACGCTCGTGGCGGAACATCGGTCCGATATACCAGAGGCGCTGTTCCTGATTGTACAGCAGGCCTTTCTCGATCCCGGCACGAACACAGCCCGCTGTTCCTTCCGGCCGCAGTGTTAAGCTCACATTTTCTTCGCGGTCCTGAAAAGAGTACATTTCCTTTTCAACAACATCAGTCACTTCACCGATGGCGCGCTGAAACAGGGGGGTATGCTCGACAATCGGCGTACGGATTTCACTGATCCCGTAGCTTGTCAGAATGCGTTTAAGCGTGTTTTCAATACGCTGCCATACCGCAGTATCAGCAGGCAGATAATCATTCATACCACGAACAGATTGGATTTTTGTCGCCACGTTAATTCTCTTAACTCAATGAAATATGTTTCCGATTATAAAAGCGACCCTGTGCGGGTGCAATATCGGGAGGCGGATATATCGTCTTAAAACAGCATATCTGCCAAAACAGACAAAACCGGCTCATCAATAATGAGCCGGTCCGCGATTATTCTTTCTCAACCAGACTGATATCAATCCGGTTATTCTGATCCAGCATGGCCGCTTTGGCACGGATTTTCGCTTCCAGCTGATCAATCATATCGGTGTTATCCAGGCGCTCTTTCTGACGGACACCATCTTCATAGAACCCGCTGCGGGTTTTCGCACCGGTCACACCCAGTGTGGAGACTTCCGCCTCGCCCGGACCGTTAACCACACAGCCGATAATCGACACATCCATCGGAGTGATGATATCTTCCAGCCGTTGTTCCAGGGCATTCACGGTGCCAATCACGTCGAACTCCTGACGGGAGCAGGTCGGACAGGCGATAAAGTTAATGCCGCGCGAACGGATACGCAGGGATTTCAGGATATCAAACCCGACCTTCACTTCTTCCACCGGATCCGCTGCCAGCGAGATACGCAGCGTATCACCGATACCTTCCGACAGCAGCATACCTAACCCGATAGCGGATTTCACAGAACCGGCACGTGCGCCGCCCGCTTCGGTAATACCCAGGTGCAGCGGCTGATCAATTTTCTGTGCCAGCAGACGGTAAGCACCGACTGCCAGGAACACATCTGACGCTTTTACACTGACTTTAAACTGGTCAAAATTCAGGCGATCAAGAATGTCCACATGACGCATGGCAGATTCCACCAGCGCTTCCGGTGTCGGTTCGCCGTATTTTTCCTGGATATCTTTTTCCAGTGAACCGCCGTTAACCCCGATACGGATAGGGATATTATAATAACGGGCGCAATCCACAACCTGACGGATACGCTCCTCGCTGCCGATATTACCCGGGTTGATACGCAGACAATCCACGCCGTATTCCGCCACTTTCAGCGCAATGCGGTAGTCAAAGTGAATATCCGCCACCAGCGGTACAGAGACCTGCTGTTTAATCAGTTTAAATGCTTCCGCCGCATCCATGGTCGGTACTGATACGCGGACAATATCCACGCCGACGCGTTCCAGGGATTTAATTTGTCTGACGGTCGCCTCAACATCCGTTGTCCGGGTGTTTGTCATTGATTGTACGGCGATTGGTGCACCATCACCGACCGGCACATTTCCCACGTAAATTCGGGTGGATTTGCGTCTTTTTATCGGGGATTCATTATGCATAAGTCTTTCTCCGGAACATCCTTGTGTCCTTAATCATTGCTGTGTTTATTGTGTAGTAAAGATTTAATTTATAAACCAATTATTCACCGGCTTTCGGCACACTCAGGTTTGCCACCCGGTTTGCCTTAACAAAATGACTCAGGTCAACACTCTGACCTTTGAACTGCACATCCACGGCAGCCGGTGCGCCGATTTTCAGACGGTAAGGTTCTGCGCCCGCAAATTCCAGGGTATCCCCTTTCTGTTTGGTGCCGCTGAAAATTTTTGTACCTTTGTTATCTGTCACTTCCAGCCAGCAGGTGTTTTTAAAGGTCAGAACCAGACCATCCTGTGTCTGTGTGGTGGTCGGCAGCGTGCCGCCTTCACTGTCTACGGCACGGTTAACAACCGCCGGTACGCGGTCACTGCCCGGCAGCGGCACAATCTTGCTGCTGTCAATTTCCTGATCCTGCGGGGTGGCTGCCGATAATTCCAGTGCAGCGGTATTGGTATTACCGGCCGGAGCGGTGTCCGGCGTCCCGGCAGGGGCATTCAGTGTCTGTGGTGCGGTGCTGTCTGCCGGATCGGTACCCGGAACATCTGCCGGAGCATTCACGGTGACATCATTCTGTTGTGCCAGTGAAGCAATATCAGCCTGTTGTGCCTGATACTGCTGCCACCACCACACGCCAACCAGCGCCAGAACCACCAGCAGTACCAGCCAGGTGAACTTCATCAGCCAGCCTTCGCGTTTTTTACGCTGGCGGCCGATAGTCACACTTTTCATCGGCTGGACTTTGGTCATCTGAGCGGGGGCGATTTTATCAAGATAAGGCATGATCGCAGATTCAGGGATCTGCAACAGCTTGGCATACGTACGGACATAACCGCGGATAAAGGTCGGGTTGCCTTCTTTCAGTGCATCTTCTTCGATTTCACGCACTGTAGTCAGTTTAAGACAAAGTCTGTCGGCGACTGTTTCCCGTGATAACTGAAGTTGTTCCCGACGTTGTGTTAAGAATTGGCCAAGAGTGAGTTGGAGATTATCTTGAGATTGAGAGTTATTCATGAGTTTCAGGACACAAACAGTTCTGGTTACGAGAAAGCGCGGAGATCTGCCCTTCCGCGCACCGAAGTTCCGTATTCCGGCATACTGCATGCCACCCGTAATGATAAAAATAATCCTGAAAACAACATCACTTTTATATTGTTTTACAGACTGTTATCCGGCGGACACTCATAAGCCAAAATGTACTGTACCACACTATCACTGCCTGACGGGGAATTCACGGCTAAATTCAGGTATTTTTCCGCAATTTCAGGCTGCTGATCGCATTTTGCACTCAGCGCCGCGCCTGTCAGCGCACCGGTATGCTGCGGCTGTGCTTTCAGTACCCGGTCAAAATGATACCGTGCAGCATCATACCGGCCGGCCTGAAGATAAGCCTCACCCAGTGCAAGACGGGTACCGGTCGCAGCCGGTACGGTCTGTGTCACGGGTGCTGTCCGGCATCCTGCCAGCAGCATTACTGCAATTAATCCTGGGGAATACGTCCTTATCATACTGCCTCCTTGTCTGTAAGGCAGGTATATTAACGTAAACAGTCACCGGGGAGTGTTACTTAATATTACTGTCAGACTGCTTTGACAGAGATTGGTTCACCGGCCATGCGTTTTTTCAGTGTCCGTTTGGTCCGGTCGATAACATCACCGGCCAGCTGTCCGCAGGCAGCGTCAATATCATCACCGCGTGTTTTGCGGACAATGGTGGTGAATCCGTATTCCATCAGTACCTTGGCAAAACGGTCAATCCGGCTGTTTGAGCTGCGCCCGTAAGGGGCGCCCGGGAACGGGTTCCACGGGATCAGGTTGATTTTGCTCGGCGTGTCTTTCAGACAGGCCGCCAGCTGATGCGCCTGATCAGTGCTGTCATTGATATGATCCAGCATGACATATTCCACAGTCACACGGCCGCCGTTCGCATTGGATTTTCCGAGATAACGGCGCACAGATGCCAGGAATGTCTCAATGTTATATTTTTTGTTGATCGGCACGATTTCATCACGCACATCATCCGTCGGTGCGTGCAGGGAAATAGCGAGCGCCACATCAATCATATCGCCGAGTTTATCCAGCGCCGGAACCACACCGGAGGTGGAAATCGTCACGCGGCGTTTGGAGAGCCCGAAACCAAAGTCATCCAGCATGATTTCCATCGCCGGGACAACATGGGTCAGGTTCAGCAGCGGTTCACCCATCCCCATCATCACCACGTTGGTGATAGGACGGCGGCCGCTGGATTTCAGGGAGCCGATGATTTTCGCGGCACGCCAGACCTGGCCGATAATTTCAGAGACGCGCAGGTTGCGGTTAAAACCCTGCTGCGCGGTTGAGCAGAATTTGCATTCCAGCGCACAACCGACCTGGGAAGAGACACACAGAGTAGCGCGGTCATCTTCCGGGATATAGACGGTTTCCACTTCCTGGTCGCCGACACGGATAGCCCACTTAATGGTGCCGTCCGCAGAGCGCTGTTCTTCTGACACTTCCGGGGCCCGGATTTCCGCCACCGCTTTCAGTTTGGTGCGCAGCACTTTGTTGATATCGGTCATCAGATCGAAATCATCATAGCAATAGTGATAAATCCACTTCATCACCTGATCAGCACGGAAAGGTTTCTCACCCATATCGGCGAAAAACTGGCGCATTTCTTTGCGGGTCAGGTCGAGTAAATTAATTTTTCCGTTGATTTTTTCAGGAGCAATCGGTGCGGAGCCTGTTACACAGGCGTCTTGAGTGGTCAGTTCTGACATTGTTAACATTGCCTCGTTGTTACACTTTCGGCGGTGACACGCGGCGCGCATCACAGATACAGGAATAAGGATAGCCGCTGAAACGGACTGCGTCACGGATACGGCGGAAATATAAAAGCCCCGTATCATAACGGGGCGCGGCATTGTACAAACATTAATGGTGATATGGCAAATTAAAACACGTAAATGTAAATCGATTTATTGGATAATAGTACTTGTTTAAATCATTTTTTCAGATATTAATAATATTAACACTCATCTTTTACAGGTCATTTAATCTGAAATAAAGGAGTTGTTATGCATAAAATTATACTGGTTCCGATCGATCTGAATGCCGGTGCGTTATCTCAGAACGTCATTACTGAGATTAACGACTATGCCAAAGATAAAAATGTGAAATTTCATTTCGTTACGGTAATTCTTCCGTCTGAACAGCTTTTTGACTATGGTCTGACATTCCCTGTGATGACCGAAAATGCCAAGTCAGAAGACCAGCGCATCAAAGCTCTGCTTGCAAAACTGGATGCCGCCACCGAAAAATTTGCTGTACAGAAAGAACAGATTTCCACCGGTGTACTTATCGGAAGTGCGGCAGAGGCCATTCTTGATAATGCAGAAAGAATTAAAGCCGACCTGATTGTTATCGGTTCCAAAAACCCGACCATGAAAAGCCGTTTCCTGGGCTCCACCGCGTCCGCACTGATCCACTACGCCAATATCTCAGTCCTTGTTGTCCGGTAAAAAAGCAAAAGCCCGGATTACCGGGCTTTTGAGACTGAATTCACTGATAAAGCAGGATAACACAGGTTTTTTCCTGCTTTGTGTTATCAGCGCGGGCAGATTTCATCTTCAGTGAAGAAATAGGCAATTTCACGGGCAGCGGATTCTTCCGCATCAGAGCCGTGTACGGCGTTTTCAGTGAAACTGTCGGCGTAATCTGCGCGGAGTGTACCGGCCAGGGCGTTATCCGGATTGGTGGCGCCCATCAGATCACGGTGACGCTGCACGGCATTTTCCCCTTCCAGTACCTGTACCATAATCGGGCCGGATGTCATAAATTCCACCAGACCATCAAAGAACGGGCGGCCTTTGTGCTCAGCGTAGAATCCTTCCGCCTGTTCGCGGGTCAGGTGCAGCATTTTGGCGGCGATAATACGGAAACCGGCGCTTTCAAAACGGTGATAAATGGCCCCGATAGCATTTTTCTTTACGGCGTTTGGCTTAATGATAGAAAATGTGCGTTGTACAGACATGAATTGACCTCATTGTGCGCATGTGCGCTGTTGTCATTGTTATTTGCGGCTGACGGCAGACCGGTCCACACCTTGTGGTAAGGCAGTGATTATACGGGCTCACCTCTGTTTTTCCTACAGTTACGCAACATTTTTGCAAAGTATTCCGCATAACAGATCACAGATTTTCCGTCTGTATCACACTTTTTCCGCTGCGGTTCCCGCCGTTTCTGCTATTTCAGAGTAAAACTGACTGAACTGACCTGGCCGCTGAGATCCAGCACCGTCAGCTGATAACGCCCCGGGGTGTCCAGCGTCAGCAACAGCGGCTCACCGGACTCAGTACTGCCCGCCTGGTCGCCGTTAAGAAACCACCACTGAGTGCCCTCTCCGCCCTGCGTCACCACCCGCAGATCGAGGGTTTTCGCCAGCGGCAGACGGCGCAGCACATCCCCTTCGCGGATCCCGGAAATCAGCAGCGGAGCCGCTTCCACCCGCAACGGCGGACAGGTTTTACTCACCGGCGGCAGACGGTGGCTGCGGCGTTCACCCGGCGGCAGCCAGCTCTCCAGCGCAATCGGCCACAGCGCCACGGTTTTCTCCTGTGCATCCGGACAATCCGGCGACACCCGTTCCCCCTGTCCGTTAACCCAGATCACCGCATTGGTGCCGGACAGGCTTTCCTGCCCTGCGGACGGCAGTGTCGGCGGCACAGTATTGTCCAGCACCAGCGCTATCCGCTGCTGACGGCAGTTCGGATCCTGTTTGTCCGCCGCCAGCCCTGACGGCCAGCAAATCATCTTACTGCTGACGCTGATGGGTTTCGGATCCGGCAATTTTTTGCCGCCGCGTGCCCGCAGATAACTGTCCACCTGATACAGGATCGGGATCGCGGTTGCAAACCCGGCCTGGCCGGCCACCGGCGTACCGTCCGGACGGCCGACCCACACCCCGATGGTGTAGCGGTTATTCACCCCCAGTGCCCAGGCATCACGGTAGCCGTAACTGGTGCCGGTTTTCCACGCCAGCGGCACATCCTGCGCCAGCCGGTCATCTGCCAGCGGCCGTGTCTCTCCGGCCATCACCCGGCGCGTGATCCACGCCGCGCCCGGGGAGATCAGCTGCCGCTCTGCCAGTGGATCTTCCGGACGAAAACGCACCGGTGCCACTTTGCCCTGACGGGCAAACGCGCTGTAGGCCGCAATCAGCTGATCCATCCGCGCCCCGGTACCGCCCAGGATCAGCGACAGGTTCGGATCACTGCCGAGCGGAAAACGCAGTTCCAGACCGACGTTACGCAGTTTGGCACTGAACCGTTTCGGACCGTAAACATCCAGCAACTGAACCACCGGCAGATTCAGAGAACGGCGCAGTGCCTCACTGACACTCACCGGCCCGCTGAACCCGGTATCAAAGTTGCCCGGCCGGTAATCATTAAAACGGCGCGGCACATCCTGTAACAGAGATTCGCTGTGGATCAGCCCCTCATCCATCGCCAGGGCATATAAAAACGGTTTCAGTGTGGAACCCGGTGAACGCCAGGCACTGTTCACATCCACATGGCCGAAACGGGTGTCATCAGAGAAATCGATAGAGCCGACATAGCCCTTCACACTCATATCGCGGTTATCCACCACCATAATGCCGAGCGAGGTTTTTTCCGGCAGCTGATATTTGCGGTTGCGGGCCATCTCCTCCAGCTGACGCTGAATGGCCGGATTGATGGTGGTGCGGATCACCGGGTCTTTCACCCCCTGCGCCACACGCCGTGCCAGCAGCGGCGCGGAATGCGGCACCTGGCGCGGTGCCAGCCAGATACTCTCCTGCTTTAAATCATTCACTTTTGACTGCGGCCACACCTCAAATTCGGCCAGCCGGTCAAGCACCTTATTACGGGCTGCTTCCGCGCGCTGCGGATAACGATCCGGCCGCAGACGGCTTGGTGCCTGCGGCAGTACCGCCAGCAGTGCCGCTTCCCCGGCAGTCAGTTCCGACGGCGGTTTGCCGAGATACATCCAGCTCGCCGCACCAATACCCTCCACCGTGCCGCCGTACGGGGCGCGGTTAAGATACATCTCCAGAATCTCATCTTTGGAATAGTGCCACTCCAGCTGAATGGTGCGGAAAACCTGTTTCAGTTTGCCGGTCAGGGTGCGGTCATGGGGGTCGAGCAGACGGGCGACCTGCATGGAGAGCGTGCTGCCGCCGGAGACAATACGTCCGGAAGTCAGATCCTGCAACGCCGCGCGGCCGATAGCCACCGGGTTGATGCCCGGGTGCTGATAGAAATAGCGATCTTCGTATGTCAGAAGCGCTTCAATAAATTCCGGTGATACATCCTTCAGTGTGACCGGGTAGCGCCACACGCCGTTACTGTCAGCGAAACGCCACAGCGGTGACCCGTCCTCAGCCGTAACCGTACGCGCCATCACCACCTCATCCAGCGGTAAAGGCCAGATTTTATCGGCCAGCCAGAGCAGCGGCGGTGTCAGAACAATTGTTATCAGGCCGGTCAGCGCGAGACGTTTAAACCACACTTTCATGTATCAAACCGCATTATCAGAATTCTTAAGATAAAAATGCCCTTATAGTTTGTTATAAGGGCATAAAACATATTTTGCTGCCGCAGCCCGGAGGCTGCGGACTACAAACGGTGCTGTTAACGAACCACTTCCAGTGTCGCCGGTGTCACACCGGTGGCACGCCAGGACGGAATATACATCGATTCCACCTGTGGTGCAGGAACACTGTATTTACCCGGTGTAACCGCGCGGGCCAGATAGACCAGCGTCACCGGACGGTACTCTTCCACCGCCACCTGGGAGACAAACCGATCATCGCGGTACTCGGTATGACGGATATTGGCCTGCTGCATATCCTGGATAGCTTCAGCCAGGTTCGGCGCACTGTCCGCCAGACTTGCACTGGCTGCCGCCAGGTTCTGGTTTTCCAGCTCCAGACCGGCCGGTAACAGATCCACCACCAGCGCATCCGGCACGTTGCGGTCAGCCTGAATATCCAGACGGACTGCCACCAGGTCACCACTGCTCAGACGGTCAATACTGATCGGATTACCGTTCAGATCCATATACGTCCGCTTGATCTTCAGCACTTCAGATGACGGGTGCGGTGCCTGTAACGGATAGCCGGTGATATTCACACGACCGAACAGCTCCGCATCCCCGCGGTTCGCGACACTGATGCCGTTGTTCAGCTGTGCCGCGGTGAGGATTTCACGCAGTGCGCTGTCACGGCTGACCGCCGGGGCCTGTCCGTTGATCAGGGCAGACCACGGTTTTTCGCTCTGATTAATGTACTGACGGCCTGCCAGATACAGGGCGTTGCTCTCCTGAGTGGAGAAGTAACGGTTATTCTGTATCTCCGCAGAGAGTGCCTGCAACTTGCCGTAACGCTGATCCGCATTGGAATCCGCCTCACTCAGCAGCGCAATAATCATCGCATCATCACGGATGGTGCTGCCGTAATCGCCGGTGTAGACGCTGTCACGGTTCTTCATCACACCCAGACGGATGGCTTCGTTACCGCGATCCGCATCCCCCATTTTCTTCAGGGCGATACCCAGCTGTACCAGTGCCAGTCCGCTTGCGGCATCATCACGGCGCTGATAGACCTGACGCAGTGCACCGAGCGGTGCTTTCTGCTGCTGTGCCAGCACATAACCGGCATACGCCTGTACCGCAAAGCGCATCTGATCGCTGTTACCGTAATAGTTGCTGCTGATCACCGAGCGATCCTGCAGATAACGCAGCAGGCGGTTATTGGCGTTACTCAGGGCATCCGCCGGGACATCAAACCCGCGCTGTCCGGCACGGAACAGAAAATCTGTCGCGTATGCGGTCAGCCACGGCTCTTCCGCGCCGCTGTTATCCCACAGGGAGAAACTGCCGTCACTGCGCTGCATGCCGAGCAGATGCGGGATACCGGTCATCACCGCCTGACGGCGTCCGGCGTCCGTCTGGGTTTTGATGCCCAGTTTTTTCAGCTCAGCCTCAGAGGAGTACAGAGACGGATACAGCCCGCTCACTGTCTGCTCCAGACAGCCGTACGGATAGGCATAGAGTTCACGGATGTAACGCGAGATATCCAGCGGCGGACGGCTGGTCAGCGTCATTTCACCGGACACGGTACCGGCATCCAGATAACCGATTTGATCTGCCGGTAACGCCCATTCCCCGCCATTGCCGAGTGACATGGAGTAAGAAACAGTTTCAGCCGGGTATGCCGGACGCACACCGATTTTCCAGCTGTTTTTGTAGGTGTTGCTGCTTTCATCAGGCAGTTTCAGCCCTTTGACCGTCATGAACACCTCGCCCTGACCAAAGCCGTTGGCAGCTTCAACCGGGACATTCACGGAGGTGCGCTGGCCTTTCGCCAGGGTGACTTCTTTCTCTGCCGCCCCTTTGAGATGCACCATGCCGTCCGCACTGAAATTCACGGTCAGATTCTGTGTTTCATCGGTCAGGTTGGTCAGATCCAGCGTCAGCTGTGAACGGTCACCACCGGCCATAAAGCGCGGCAGTGCCATCTGACTGATCACCGGTGCAGCAACAATCACTTTATTCTGCGCATGTCCGAAATCTTCGTCCGTCCAGGCCTGAGCCATCAGGCGCAGTTCACCGTTGAAATCCGGAATCGGCAGAGTAACAGTCCCTTCGCCCTGCGCATTCAGTTCCACCGGTGCCGCCTGCTGCGCGATAATCTGCACTTCGGTCAGCGGTTTCAGGCCGCCGCGATCGAGATCATCGCCGCCGTCACCACCAAACCGCAGTGTGCCGAGACGACCACTGCCCTCAATCAACTGTCCATAGACATCATACTGGTCCACGCTGTAGCGTTTGCGGCCGAAGAAGGCGTCATACGGATCCGGCGTTTTATAGTCGGTGATATTGAGCACACCGGTGTCCACGGCGGAAATCAGCACATTCACTTTTTCCGGTGCTGCTTTGCCGTCCTGTGCTTTTGCTTTGATTTTAACGGTCAGATCCTGATTCGGACGGATGCGGGCCGGCGTATCCAATGTCACATCAATCTTACGGGCCGGATCGGCCATCGGGATATGCAGGATACCGACCGCGCGTTTGACGGTCGCCTGACGGGAGCTGTCGCCCGGGCGGACAACCACCGCAGTCGCGTACAGGTCGTGGCGTGTCCACTCTTTGTTCAGCGGGACTTCCACATCGATGCCGCCTTCCGGCACATCCACTTCCTGCCACCACAGCGGGCCGTCACTGGATTCCAGAAGCACATAGCCTTTACCGGCCTGCGGTGCAGTCACATTCAGTTTAACTTTATCACCGGCGTGATAATTTGGTTTATCCAGTTTCAGTTTCACCTGGTCCGGGCGAACCGCACCGGTACCGCCGGTGTTATCCTGCCAGGAATAGCCCGCCCAGAAACGCACACTGCTGGTCAGCCCGGTAGACGGATCCACCACTTCCAGACGGTATGCCCCCCAGGAGACCGGGACGGTCACTTTTGCGGTACCGTCTTTGGCGATACTGATTTTGTCATCAGACATCACGAGGTCTTTCTGATCATAACCGGATGACCAGCCTTCGGAGTCGGACCAGCGCCAGTAATAATCACGGCGCTCATAAATCAGACGCGCATTCAGATCATCCGCTTTTAACTTATTACCCTGACGGTCGGTATAGACAATTTCGAATTCAGCCAGTGAATCTTCATCCATGCTGTACTGCGACACATATTTGTCAGTGCGGTAGTCGTAAACCTCTTTTTTGGCGAAGACCGGACGAATACCGGTCATTTTCGCGGCTGGCCATACCGCGACATCCGCACGGCGGGTCACCGGACGGCCGCCGGTTTCCATCAGGCTTGCCTGGAGGATTAATTTAAACGGCGATTTCACCTCTTTCCAGTAATCATTACTGATGGTGAAAGCCAGTTCGCCGCCGTCATCCATGGTTTCGTCGAACTCATCCAGGGTGCGGGTCAGGCTCTCTTCCTGAATATCACCGAATTCAAAGCCCGGCAATTTGGCGGATGCCTCACGATCCGGACGCATAAACAGCTGCCCGGTCAGCTGATTACCGGCAGCAGGCGCTCCATAGAGATAATGGCCTTCAATTTCAAAATCAGCGGATTGCTGTGTGGTGATCGGCTGTTTGTCGGTTTTGATTTCCATCGCCATGCGCTCAGGCATGAAATCTTCCACATTGACGCTGTAGAAGCGCGGTGTGTTATCCCCGAGGTCAAAACGCAGTGTCAGCTTACCGGTCTCAATGTTTTCCGGAATCGCATACTGGTACTGATAAAGACCGTTTTCCGGCTGCCAGACGAAGGTGGAAGCCACCTGACCGTCATTTTTCAGCACATCCACTTTGACAGGCTGATCTTTAACCGGATGGCCATCGCCGTCGCGCAGCAGGCCGTTAATTACCAGAGTTTCCCCCGGACGGTACAGATCACGCGGACCAAAAACGAAGAATTGTTTTGCATAGCCCTGCGGACCGGCGATATCAAACTCTGCCAGGTCAAGCGCCGGGTTTTTCAGGTCGATCATACTGGTCTGGCCGTTATTAATCGCCAGTAACAGCGCGGCATCCGCCCCGCGATCCAGTTTTGCATGACCGCTGCTGTCGGTTTCTGCTTTGCCCAGAAGCTGACCTTTGCTGTCGAGCAGACGGATTTCCACGCCTTTCAGTGCACTGCCTTTCGCCAGCGACTGAGTAAATACATCCAGCTCATTAAGATAGCTGTGCATGGAAACGCCGATATCACTCAGGGTAAAGAGTGTGGCCGGCATGGTGTAGCTGTAACGCCCGGCCTGCTGCATCACCGCCAGATACACGCCCTCTTCCTGTAACGGCTTGATATCCTTCAGCGGGATCTGCATATTTTCACGGGTGTTTTTCTGCGGATTGAGATCAAAACGCCCGGTATAGACCAGATCAGTGTTATTCAGCAGGTCATCAGAATTCCAGTACTGGAGATTGTTGCCGTACTGCCAGCTGGCGAGGAAAGACGCCAGGGAATCCGGTTTGATGCGGTAAAAATTGACATCAATACTGTCCACGTTCAGCGCGAATACCGGCAGTCCCTGCAGGACATCAGCCGGGAACAGCGAGCCGCGGCTGGCAAAACCGACACTCGGTACCACATCCGCAGTGGTCAGTTTTAAGTCATAACCATTAACCAGTGTGCGCTCATTGATACCGCGCACGCCGCGATCGATACTCAGCTGCAATTCCCGTGACGGCGGCAGATGGCGCATGCGCAGTTCCATCAGGTTATCCGACAGCTCCCAGGCACCTTCCAGCTTGCCGTTTTTCACGTCCACCAGACGGGCAAACTGACTGAAATCCTGGTTCGGATCCAGCGGAACAGAGAAGGTCACCACCATCGCATTTGCGCCGTCGAGCTGGATCTCAGAGGCGTCGATGATAGTCACATCTTTCCCGGCGTAGCGCTTACTCAGCTCTGCCAGTGATGCGGCATCCTGTGTTTTTTTCACAGACGGAGAGGAAGCAGATGAAGAAGACGAGTTTTCTTTATTATTATTGGCCGGCGCGCTGTCATTGCTGCCCGCCGCCGTGGTTTTACTGCCGGTGTCATCACAACCCATGAGCGCCAGCGCTGATGCAAGAAGCACTGCAATGCAGCGTTTTTTGCCGGGACCCTGTCCTGCAATCGGAGAACGCATAATCAATCCTTTCTGGTGAGCCCGGAAAACGGGCACTTGTTCGGTATTATTTCACGAAGTGTAAACAAAGCCTAAACAAGCGTATAGTGCATTATTCTGAATATATGCACTACACATATTCACCATCCGGATAAATTATTGTTACGCTTCTGTTACCGGAATGGCGTTACGCAGCCAGCCACCGAGACGGCGCTGATAGAATGCCTGAGTGTGCTGTGTCAGGAAGTGCGTCAGCCCGTCATTTTCATCCGGATTTAACAGACAAAAATCAATATGCTCCCCGTCAGCAAGGTGCTCCATCGCAGCCTCAGCCGCCTGACGGATCACGGTATCCACTTCCTGCTCTTCATTCAGCTCCAGCACAATCAGCAGCACCGGTTCATCTGGGACAGTATTGTTTTTTTCGGCAGCCATTACCCAAAATGCACGGCGCACCGGTTTGTGCTGTTTAAACACGCCGGTCAGCGCATCAAGCACCGCGTCCGGTTTGTTTTCCGGTACGCTGAGCAGCAGTGCGCTGCCCTGTTCAATCATCACTTCCTGTACCGGGAGTATATCCGCCATTACAGAACTCCTTATTTCAGCATCTGTCTTCGTAAATATCACAGAAAAACGGCCACATGTTATGTGACCGTTTTACAGCAGAATCAGCAGGGCAATACCCGGTTACTGTCCGGCTTTTTTCAGCAGCAGTGCCGCCACAGTGCGCACACCGTACCCGGTTGCACCCGCAGACCATAAGTCTGACGGCGCTTTGCGGTAAGTGGCTGAGCAGTCAATGTGCAGCCAGTTTTTACGGTAATCTTCCACAAAATGAGACAGGAATGCCGCAGCGGTACTTGCCCCGGCAGTATTCGGTGCCCCGGTGTTGCTCAGATCCGCAAAGGAGGACGGCATCTGACGGCGGTGGAATTCTGCCAGCGGCAGGCGCCAGAACATCTCTTTTTCCTGATCAGCGGCTGACATCAGTTCATTGTACAGCGCATCATCGAAGCTCATCACAGAGTGATAGTCGTTACCGACGGCAGTTTTCGCCGCCCCGGTCAGGGTCGCTGCATCAATGATAAACCCGGCGTTATCTTTGTCCGCTTCAATCAGACCATCCGCCAGTACCAGACGCCCTTCCGCATCAGTATTCATGATTTCAACGGATTTACCGTTGCTGTAACGGATAATATCACCCAGTTTGAAGGCATTACCGCTCACCAGGTTATCCGCGATGCACAGGTACAGTTTGACGCGCTTTTGCAGGCCGCGGCTGATAGCCATTGCCAGTGCGCCGGTCAGGGTGGCTGCGCCGCCCATATCGGATTTCATGGAGTCCATGGAGGAAGTTGGTTTCAGGCTGTAGCCGCCGGAGTCAAAGGTTATCCCTTTACCGACCAGGCTGGCGAACACCGGCGCATTTTCCTGTTTGCCCGGATTGTAATCCAGCGCCAGCAGTACCGGCGGACGTACAGAACCACGGCCAACCGTATGGATCCCCATATAGCCCTGCTCGCGTAAATCTTCCCCTTTGATGATACGGTAACCGACTGAATTGCAGGAAACACCGCACAGCAGATCAACCGCACGCTGCGCCAGTTGTTCCGGGCTCAGCTCTTCCGCCGGGGTATTGATAACGTCGCGTACCCAGTCGATGATACGGATACGGTGTTCCAGTTCGGTTTTATCCGCTTCCGGTAATTCCGGCCATTCAATCGAGCGTGCGCCTTTCGGACCACGGAAGCCCTGCCAGAATGCCCAGCTGGTTTCCAGATCCCAGTTACTGCCGCTCAGTACCACATTACGGATACCCTGACCATCGATTTTGCGGCCCGCGCTCTGCACGGCGCACAGCATCCCTTTACGGCTTAAATGAACGGTCATTCCTTTGTCAGTCGCGCTGACCAGGGCTTTCTCTCCCCACGCCGGAGAAGCAGGTTCATACGATAAGGTTACAGGCATGATGAGTTGCGTCATTTCGTTCTCTCTTTTGACTTTTAGACTGCCGTAACAGTCAGATTTTATTTGAGGAATGCACGGCGTGCCGGTCTGCACAGGAGGCGCTAACAGCATACGCGCATCAGAGACCGCACGCTAACACAATTGTGCGGCCTGATGCGCGTAACAAAAGACATCATTCAAATTCGTCGAGCCAGACTAACAAAATTGCTTCTAATACTTTTTCGTTAGATTTTTCAGGGGCATCGTCAAATTCTTCCAGTTCGCAGATCCACTGGTGCATATCGGTGAAACGCACTGTTTTCGGATCTGTGTCCGGGTACAGATCATACAGAGCTTCGCCGATTTCACGGCTGTCCTGCCATTTCAGTCCCATTTCAGGCTCCTTTATCAGTGCTCACGCGCGTGGTTGATGGTGTATTTCGGAATTTCCACCACCAGGTCTTCATCCGCGACTTTCGCCTGGCAGCTCAGACGGCTTTCCGGCTCGAGTCCCCAGGCTTTGTCCAGCATGTCATCTTCCAGCTCACTGCTCTCTCCGAGGGAGTCAAACCCTTCGCGGACGATACAGTGACAGGTTGTGCAGGCACATGATTTCTCACAGGCATGTTCAATTTCGATACCGTTACGCAGGGCAACATCCAGAATTGACTCACCTTCATTTGCGTCGTATACCGCACCTTCAGGGCATAATGACTCATGCGGTAAAAAAACAATCTTAGGCATAATCTTCCCGTTATATCTCATCCACAGAGTGGCCCGCGAGTGCCTTGCGGACAGAATTGTCCATCCGGCGCGCCGCGAATACCTGTGTTTGCTTGTCCAGTTGTTTAATTGCGTTTTCAATGGCGGCTGGTGAGTCGCCTTCAACGCTCTCAATAAGCACACCGACTGCCGCATCAATAGCGGCATTTTCGTCGTCGCTCAGTAAATTGCCATCCTCTGAAAGCGCCTGAGTCAGGCTCTCCAGCAGGCGGGCAGCTTCCACTTTTTGTTCCGCCAGACGGCGGGTGGATAAATCGTTTTCTGCGTTTTCGAGTGAATCTTTGATCATCCCGGCGATATCGGTATCGCTCAGGCCGTAAGACGGTTTGATCTGAACTGAGGCCTGCACACCGGTGGATTTCTCCAGTGCACTGACACTCAGCAGCCCGTCCGCATCCACCTGGAAGGTGACACGGATATGGGCATTACCGGCGGCCATCGGCGGGATGCCGCGCAGGGTAAAACGTGCCAGGGAACGGCAGTCGCTGACCATTTCCCGCTCGCCCTGCAGCACATGAATGGTCATGGCGGTCTGGCCGTCTTTAAAGGTGGTAAATTCCTGGGCACGGGCTGCCGGAATGGTGGTGTTGCGCGGAATGACTTTTTCCACCAGGCCGCCCATAGTTTCCAGCCCCAGCGAGAGCGGGATCACATCCAGCAGCAGCATGTCGCTGTCCGGTTTGTTACCGGCCAGAATATCTGCCTGAATCGCGGCACCGATAGCAACCACTTTGTCCGGGTCAATCGAGGTCAGCGGCTCTTTGCTGAAGAACTCACCGACCAGCTCACGCACCAGAGGCACCCGGGTTGATCCGCCGACCATCACCACTTCGCGGACTTCATCCTGATCCGTTCCCGCATCTTTCAGGGCCCGGCGGCAGGTCATCAGGGTTTTTCTGACCAGCGGACGAATGAGTTCCTCAAAAGTCTCACGGGTCAGCACACCCTGCCAGCCATCCAGGGAGATGGTGGTTTGTGCGGCATCAGACAGTGCAATTTTGGCTTCCGCCGCCGCATTTAATACTTCGCGGTGCTGCGAATGCCCCTGTGACTGAATGCCGCGCTGCTCATAAATCCAGTCAGCAATCAGATTATCGAAATCATCACCGCCGAGCGCGGTATCACCGCCGGTGGCCAGCACTTCAAATACACCACGGCTCAGACGCAGCACAGAGATATCAAACGTACCGCCGCCGAGGTCATAAACCGCAATCACCCCTTCCTGACCGGAATCCAGCCCGTAGGCGATTGCCGCCGCTGTCGGCTCATTCAGCAGACGTAAAACGTGTAATCCGGCAAGGCGGGCGGCATCTTTGGTGCCCTGACGCTGCGCATCATCGAAATACGCGGGAACAGTGATCACCACGCCATCCAGTTCACCACCGAGGGTTTCCTGCGCGCGCTGTGCCAGCACGGACAGAATATCCGCCGAGACACGGACAGGATCTGTCAGCCCGGCCGCAGTGCGGATGATTGGCAGGCCGTTTTCACCCGCCTGCAACTGATACGGCAGATCAGGATAGCACTCAGTGATATCGGTCAGTGAGCGCCCCATCATGCGTTTGACAGAGATAATGGTATTCTGAGGATCGGCCGCCGCATTTGCGCGGGCATCCCAGCCGACCAGGCGGCTGTCCGCGCTGTACTGCACGACAGAAGGCAGTAAATAACGCCCTTCGTGATCGGGCAGCACATCGGTTTCACCACTGCGCACAGTGGCGACCAGTGAATGAGTGGTGCCTAAATCAATACCCGCGGCAAGGCGGCGCTGATGCGGGGCGGGAGCCTGTCCCGGTTCGCTGATTTGTAACAGTGCCATATTTTCCCCTAGAAACTGTCGAGCAAACGTTCTTCAAGATTTTCAATTTGTTGCGTCAGTTTACTCAAAAATCGTAATTTACGCACGCTGTCCGCTGCAGCGGTCCAGTCTTCGTCATCCAGCTGATGAATCATCTCTGCCATCCGGGTTTTTGTCATTTTAGTGATAGTGGCAGCAAAACCGGCCAGTGCATCACTGTCCTGTTTCTGTTCGATGATATCGAGGGCTTCGCGCAGCTCCAGCTGCTCCATCAGAAATGCAGTATCATGCATTGTGTGCTGTTCATTATTGATATCAATATCATGTAACAGCAGCATGTATTCCGCACGTTTCAGGGGATGTTTCAGGGACTGGTAGGCGTCATTGATGGTCGCGGCCATTGTCAGTGCCTGCGCTTGTTCTTTCGCATCACCGGCGGCAAATCTGTCCGGGTGATACTGGCGCTGCAAATCCTGATAACGACCGGCAAGTGCCTGTGTGTCAAGGTCATAACGCACAGGCAGGCTGAACAGGGAAAAATAGTTCATCGTGTTCTCTTCGCGGATAAATGGATCAGTTAAACGTGAAAACTCTCGCCGCAGCCACATTCGCTGTTGACGTTCGGGTTATTGAATTTAAACCCTTCGTTTAACCCTTCCTTCACGAAATCCACTTCCGTGCCGTCAAGATACACAATACTTTTTCCGTCGATGATCACTTTTACGCCGTGATCTTCAAAGACGACATCATCTTCATTAATGACATCGGCAAATTCAAGTACGTAAGCCATACCAGAGCAACCGGAGGTTCTCACGCCTAACCGCAGACCTACTCCTTTACCGCGGTTTGCCAGAAAACTGGTGACCCGGTTTGCCGCACTTTCTGTAAGAGAAACGGACATTACACACCTCGCTCTATAAACCAGTATGGCGGATGACCGATGGGATCAGTATCCGCCATTATTTTATTGTTTTACCTGCTGCACACCGGCAGCGGCGGGCTATTAGTTGCCCCGGCGTTTACTTTTGTAATCCGCAATTGCTGCTTTGATCGCATCTTCAGCCAGAATCGAGCAGTGAATTTTCACCGGCGGTAATTCCAGTTCTTCCGCAATCGCGGTATTTTTGATGGCTTCAGCTTCATCCAGGGTCTTCCCTTTCATCCACTCAGTCACCAGTGAGCTTGACGCAATCGCCGAGCCGCAGCCGTAGGTTTTGAAACGTGCGTCTTCAATCACGCCGTTATCATCAACTTTGATCTGTAACTTCATTACGTCACCACAGGCCGGTGCACCCACCATGCCGCTGCCGACAGTCGGGTCTTCGTTGTCGAATGAACCGACGTTGCGCGGGTTTTCGTAGTGATCGATTACTTTATCGCTATAAGCCATTGTTTATACTCCTGAAACCGTCTGATTAATGGTGTGACCATTCAATACTGTTAATATCAACACCTTGCTTGTGCATTTCCCACAGCGGGGAAAGATCGCGCAGGCGGCCAATTGCGTTATGGATAAGTTTGATAGCATAGTCAATCTCTTCCTCAGTCGTGAAACGACCCAGAGAGAAGCGGATTGAGCTGTGCGCCAGTTCATCGGTCATACCCAGGGCGCGCAGAACATATGACGGCTCCAGGCTGGCGGACGTACAGGCAGAACCGGATGATACCGCGAGATCTTTCAGCGCCATCATCAGGGATTCACCTTCAACATAGTTGAAACTGACGTTAAGAATATTCGGTGCGGAGTGCTCCGGGCAACCGTTCAGATAGGTTTCTTCGATATCTTTGATACCGTTCCACAGACGCATACGCAGTGCGGACAGACGCTCAGCTTCCGCTGCCATCTCTTCTTTGGCGATACGGTAAGCTTCACCCATACCGACAATCTGATGAACTGCCAGTGTACCGGAACGCATACCGCGCTCGTGACCACCGCCGTGCATCTGCGCTTCAATGCGGATACGCGGTTTGCGGCGGACATACAGTGCACCGATACCCATCGGGCCGTAAATCTTATGGCCGGAGAAGGACATCAGATCCACTTTCAGTTTGCTTAAATCAACCGGCACTTTACCGACGCTCTGGGTGGCATCCACATGGAAAACAATCCCTTTGCTGCGGCACAGTTCACCGATAGCTTCAATATCCTGAATCACACCGATTTCGTTATTCACATGCATGATTGAGACTAAAATGGTGTCTTCACGCATTGCAGCTTCGAGTTCAGCCAGGTCGATCAGGCCATTACGCTGCGGCGCAAGATAGGTTACTTCAAACCCTTCGCGCTCTAACTGACGGCAGGTATCGAGTACCGCTTTATGCTCAGTTTTACAGGTAATAATGTGCTTGCCTTTTTTCTCATAGAATTTGGCTGCACCTTTAATCGCCAGGTTGTCAGACTCGGTGGCACCGGAAGTGAACACGATTTCACGCGGGTCAGCGCCGACCAGATCAGCAATCTGGTTACGGGCAATATCGACAACCTCTTCGGCCTGCCAGCCAAAGCGGTGAGAACGTGAGGCCGGGTTGCCGAAGATGCCGTCCATTGTGAGGCATTGCATCATTTTTTCAGCAACACGCGGATCAACCGGGGTGGTTGCTGAGTAATCTAAATAAATCGGTAATTTCATCGCTCAATTGCTCCATGAACTACGGTTGCGTTGTTAACGCAGGTTTCTGCTTATGCTTGCAGATTGATAATCGTTTCGTTAATTGCCAGATTATGTGCACGACGTTTATCATCCTGGCGATCAGCAACATCAATCACTTCTTTATGATTTACTAACTCTTCCAGACTGATACTGCTTAAGAAATCAGTAATACGGTCACTCAGGTCACGCCACAGCGCGTGTGTCAGACAGCGGTCACCGCCCTGACAACCTTCCTGAGTTCCCTGACAGCGGGTCGCATCAACGGATTCATCGACGGCCGAGATGACCTGAGCAATGAAAATCTCACCGGCACCGCGTGCCAGAAGATACCCGCCGCCCGGCCCGCGAACGCTGGAAACCAGCTCGTTTTTACGCAGACGGGAGAAGAGTTGCTCAAGATAAGAGAGGGAGATACCCTGACGTTCAGAAATGTCAGCCAGTGGTACGGGCCCCTCATGGGAGTGCAGCGCTACGTCGAGCATAGCGGTTACCGCATAGCGCCCTTTTGATGTCAGTCTCATAACCGGATCCCCGTGATAAATGGTGAAGAAATTGTGTCATTCCTGAGTAATTTAGTCAACTATTTAACCCAGTAATTTACTCAACTATTTTTTCGCCCATTTCTCAACAGAAGTCAGGATTCCACGCAGGATATTCAGCTCCTGTGTTTCCGGATGCGCGCGGGTAAATAAGCGGCGCAGACGGTTCATAATCTGACCCGGGTGTGCTTTGCGGATAAAACCGGATTCATTCAGTACCGATTCCAGATGCGTGTAAAACCGCTCCATATCATCCGCCGGCGGATAGTGTACCTCATCTGCCTCATCATTATTTGCCGGTTCGCTCTCATTCTGAGAGGCAAGAAATGCCATCCGGATCTCATAACTGACCAGCTGCACCGCCATCGCCAGGTTCAGCGAGCCGTATTCCGGGTTGGTCGGGATATAAAGATGATAATTACACTTCTGCAATTCATCGTTGGTCAGCCCGACACGTTCACGGCCGAAAATAATCGCGACCGGTGCGGTCTGTGCGATTTTAACACTTTTTTCCCCGCATTCACGCGGTTCAACCATCGGCCACGGCAGTGTGCGTGACCGGGCACTGGTGCCGATCACCAGTTCACAACCGGCAATCGCCTCATCCAGGGTGCTGACAATCTTTGCATTGCCGATAACATCACTGGCACCGGCAGACAGCGCGATGGCGTGAGAGTCCGGCTGTACCTGCGGATTGACCAGATAAAGGCTGGATAACCCCATTGTTTTCATAGCCCGCGCAGCGGAGCCCATATTGCCTGTATGTGAGGTTTCAACCAGGACGATTCGGATATTTTCGGACATAACACACTTTCTTTGAGAAATTATCGCAATATCTTAACACAAGAATAGTCAGATTGACGATCACCTGTTATACTCTGCCGCGTTTATTTTCGTTCTTTAACATCCCGGTGGACAACCCCATGCATCCGATGCTTACCATCGCCATACGTGCTGCACGTAAGGCCGGCAACCTGATTGCCAAACACTATGAAATGCCTGACACTGTTGAGACAACTCAGAAAGGTTCCAATGACTTTGTGACCAACGTGGATCGCGAAGCCGAGCAGATGATTATCGAGATCATCCGCAAATCTTATCCGAAGCACACCATTATCTCCGAAGAGTGCGGTGAGTTACCCGGTGAAGAACATGATATGCAATGGGTGATTGATCCCCTGGATGGCACCACCAACTTCGTCAAACGTCTCCCGCACTTCGCGGTATCTATCGCATTCCGTATCAAAGGCCGCACTGAAGTGGCGGTTGTTTACGATCCGATGCGTAACGAATTATTCTCTGCGGTCCGTGGTCAGGGCGCACAATTAAACGGCTACCGTCTGCGCGGTGCGACTGCCCGTGATCTCGACGGCGCGGTACTGGCTACCGGCTTCCCGTTCAAAGCCAAACAGCACGCTGATACCTATATCAAAATGCTCGGCAAACTGTTTACCCGCTGCTCAGACTTCCGCCGTACCGGCTCTGCCGCACTGGATCTGGCTTATCTCGCTGCCGGCCGTGTGGACGGTTTCTTTGAAATCGGCCTGAAGCCGTGGGACTTCCTCGGTGGTGAACTGCTGGTCCGTGAAGCGGGCGGTATCGTCACTGACTTCACCGGTGACCACCGTTATATCGACAGCGGCAACATCGTTGCAGGCAGCCCGCGTGTGGTCCGCGAACTGCTGGCAGAACTGCGTGATGAGCTGACTGAGTCTCTGAAACGCTGATTCTGTTCCGCCAGATGTGAAAAAGGGTTATGACTTTCGTCATAACCCTTTTTTATTATGCATTTTCCGGGGTCTGCGGCCGGACTTTCGGGCGCAGGAACAGTGCCGGAAGCACCGTCAGTGCCATCAGATAAAATATACCGCCGTGGATATCCTCATACAGATACCCGGCCACCAGCGTCATCACCGCAATCGCCCCGCCCATCGCCAGCGCGGAATACGCCGCCTGTAACGGAATGATCTCTGTGGATTTGCGGGCACCGATAAAGCGCATGGCCGCCAGATGACACACGGTATAGGTGCCGCTGTGCAGGATCTGCGCCGCAATCAGCACCGGCAGTGCCGCCGACATGCCCAGCAGCGACCAGCGAAGAATACCGCAGATACCGGAAAGCAGTAACAGATTGGCCGCACTCCAGCGGCGGAACAGCTTATTACTGAAGGTAAAGACAATCACTTCCGCCACCACGCCCAGCGACCAGAGATAGCCGATCGCGGCATCAGAATAGCCGACTTTTTGCCAGTAAATCACACTGAAGCCGTAATAGGCGGCATGCGCCCCCTGCAACAGACTCACACACAGCAGAAAGCGGACCACCGCATTATCTTTCAGCAGAACACGGAATTTCACCTGCGGACCGCGCTGTTTCATCTCTCCGGACGGCATAATGCGCGGTCGCAGCAGCGACGTCAGCAACAGCGAGCCGGTACTGACCACTAATGCAGCCAGAATCACCTCATGCTTCCAGATATCCATCAGCATCCCGGTAACCGAGGTGGCGATGATAAATGCCACCGATCCCCAGACACGGATCGAGCCGTAATCCATCGGGAACTGTTTTTGCCAGGTTGCGGCGAGGGAATCCCCCAGCGGGATCATCGGCGAGAAAAAGAGGTTGAATCCGGCCATAACAAAAAAGAGCCAGAGCCAGTGAGAACCGAAATAAAACGCCACCGCGAACAGGAAAGAACAGAGCGCCATCAGTCTCAGGGCAAAAATCAGCCGTGACGGGTCTTTAAACAGCGGTGTGATAAACAGGCTGCCGACGAACCGCGCCACCAGCCCCACACTGAGCAGCATACCGACCGTTGCCACATCATGCCCTTCACCTTTCAGCCATGCGCCCCAGTAGGGAAGAAAAATCCCGTAGGAAAAAAAATACGTAAAATAATCAAGCGCCAGCCAGAGCGATGACGGAACAAACATCTGCCTCTCCTTTCAGGAATACAAAAAACCCGCTCGCGGCGAACGAAGCGGGTTTTGGTTACATCAGATTGGTAACGCGATTATGCGTAAACCGGATATTTCGCGCAGATAGCCAGAACTTTTTGTTTCACAGCTTCAATGGTCGCTTCATCATTGAGGTTATCTAACACGTCACACATCCAGCCGGCCAGTTCACGGGCTTCTGCTTCTTTGAAGCCGCGGCGGGTGATCGCCGGGGAACCGACACGGATACCGGAAGTCACAAACGGGCTCTTCGGATCGTTCGGCACACTGTTTTTGTTGACAGTGATGTTTGCACGGCCCAGTGCCGCATCCGCATCTTTACCGGTGATGTCTTTATCGACCAGATCCACCAGGAACAGATGGTTCTCAGTACCGCCGGACACCACTTTATAACCACGGTTCAGGAAGACTTCAACCATTGCTTTGGCATTTTTCACAACCTGGACCTGATTTGCTTTAAATTCAGGCTCCATTGCTTCTTTTAACGCCACGGCTTTACCGGCGATAACGTGCATCAGCGGCCCCCCCTGGTTACCCGGGAATACCGCTGAGTTCAGTTTTTTGTACAGATCTTCATCACCGCCTTTCGCGAGGATCATCCCGCCGCGCGGACCCGCCAGGGTTTTGTGCGTGGTAGTGGTGACAACGTGAGCATGCGGAACCGGGTTAGGATAAACACCCGCAGCAACCAGACCGGCTACGTGGGCCATATCAACAAACAGGTAAGCACCGATGCTGTCAGCGATTTCACGCATTTTCGCCCAGTCAACCACACCGGAGTAGGCAGAGAAGCCGCCGATGATCATTTTCGGCTGATGTTTTTTCGCCTGTTCAGCGACATCGTCATAATCGATTTTACCGGCAGAATCGATACCGTAAGGGACGATATTGTACAGTTTACCGGAGAAGTTTACCGGAGAGCCGTGAGTCAGGTGACCGCCTTCCGCTAAGTTCATCCCTAATACTGTATCGCCCGGTGACAGCAGTGCGGAGTACACTGCAACGTTAGCCTGGGAACCTGAGTGCGGCTGAACGTTGGCATAGTCTGCGCCGAACAGTTCTTTTGCACGGTCAATCGCCAGCTGTTCAACAATATCCACATATTCGCAGCCGCCGTAGTAGCGTTTGCCCGGATACCCTTCTGCATATTTGTTGGTGAGCTGGGAGCCCTGAGCTTCCATAACGCGCGGGCTGGTATAGTTTTCAGAGGCAATTAATTCAATGTGCTCTTCCTGACGACGATCTTCGTCTTTCATCGCCTGCCAGAGTTGTGGGTCGTAATCTGCAATATTCATTTCACGCTTTAACATTCGCTTCTCCTGACTCGCCTGATGCCGATAAAAAAACACCCCTTTCCGGGGACGAATGCCCTACAGTGTAAACCCTTTTTCTGAATTGAGATAGCCCCGGAAACAAAAAATACGCAAACGATTGCATAGCGGTAAAATCAGGTAATTAGCATGCTTATTATTTCATAAGAATATCCTGTCCATCGGACACAATACCGGATTTGTGATCCCCTCTTACCCACGCTCACTGATCAATTTCGCTATTTTCACCGGATTTTCAGAAACAGCAGAAAAATTTGCGCTTTACAAATTCTGCCCTGTATTATAAGTTGCATAAAAAATACATGTTATAAATTTCACACTGATGTGATGCTTTTTCAGGAGCCCTGCTATGCTCGATGCACAAACTATCGCCACCGTAAAATCCACCGCCCCACTGATTGCCGCCACCGGCCCGAAACTGACCGCCCATTTCTATGACCGCATGTTTCGTCAGCACCCGGAGTTAAAAGATATCTTCACCATGAGCCACCAGCAGAACGGCGCACAGCGTGAAGCGTTGTTTAATGCGGTCTGCGCCTATGCCATGAATATTGATAACCTCGGCGCACTGGGTGCGGCAGTGGAAAAAATTGCCAACAAGCACGCCAGTCTGATGATCAGACCTGAGCATTATCCGATTGTCGGGGAAAACCTGCTTGCCACCATTGAAGAGTTGCTCAATCCGGGTGAGGAAGTCCTTACCGCCTGGGGGAAAGCGTACGGCGTGCTGGCGGATATCTTTATTCAGCGCGAAGCCGGGCTGTATCAGGAAAAAGCGGCGTCGCCGGGCGGATGGGAAGGACTGCGTGAATTCCGCGTGATCCGCAAACAGCCGCAGAGTGAACTTATCACCAGTTTTGAACTGGCTCCGGTCGATGGTAAACCTGTCGCGGATTACCGCCCGGGGCAGTATATCAGTGTCTATATCAATGATGATGTGCTGGAAAATCAGGAGATCCGCCAGTATTCCCTGACGCAGGCACCGGACGGTAAAACCTACCGGATTGCAGTCAAACGTGAAGACAAAGGTACGATTTCCGGCTGGCTGCACGCCAATGTGCAGGAAGGTGATGTGGTCAGACTGACCCCGCCGCTGGGGGATTTCTTCCTGGAGGCAGAAAAAGAGACTCCGGTGGTCCTGATTTCAGCCGGTGTCGGCTTAACACCGATGATGGCTATGCTGCAGACACTCGCCGCACAACAGCATCCGGCAGACGTGACCTGGCTGCATGCGGCAGAGCACGGCGGCGTGCATGCCTTTGCGGAGGAAGTAAACCGGTTTGGTGCTCAGCTGCCTGCGTTCAGTCAGACCGTCTGGTACAGAGAGCCGCGCGCAGACGAAGCTCATCCGCACCTGACCGGGCTGATGGATTTAACCGCTCAGCAGGATGCCCTGCTCAGTAAAACCCGCCACTACTACCTGTGCGGGCCGGTAGCCTTTATGCAGCACATTGCGCGTCAGCTGACTGCAATCGGCGTCAGCGCAGACCAGATCCATTATGAATGTTTCGGTCCGCACAAAATTTTATAATCGCGACAGAACAACAATAACAACACGCTGGATATTCAGCGTATGTGCTTAAGATGAAGCACATTTGAGTAACAGTGACATAACCGCCGAATTTATATCTATCCCATCCTTTCGCCCGGTTCACTGTTACTCTTTTTTTTACCCGTCAGTTTTTATACCGGGCCCGGTTCACACATTTTTTTACTGCCTGAGAGAAATACATCACCTTGGCCGAATTAATACACTCTTCCAGCTCGTTCTGTTCTTCTTTATTTAAATTCATCCCGGAAACCTCCGCAAAAAGCGCCGGTAATTCATGCTGACCGGGATCTTTCAGTGCTGACTGCAGAATAATAATACCGGCCATAACCAGAATAATAACCACAGCACACACCGCCACTATCCATTGTATTGCCCGCACATGTATTGTCCGCACAGTCTTCTCCTTTTACTGACAGATAAAAGAATCCGGCGGTGTCAGAAATAACAGCCGCCGGATACGTTTAATTTGCAGGGATGCTCAGCAGAACTCAGATAGCATCTTCATCCTGTTCCCCGGTACGGATCCGGACAACCTGTGCCACATCGAACACAAAGATTTTACCGTCACCGATCTTACCGGTCTGCGCCGTCTGCATAATGGTTTCCACACAGGTTTCGAGAATGTCATCGGCGACAACAATTTCAATTTTTACCTTCGGCAGAAAATCCACCATATATTCCGCACCGCGATACAGTTCCGTATGCCCTTTCTGACGGCCGAAACCCTTCACCTCTGTCACGGTCATCCCGGTGATCCCCACTTCGGCCAGAGCTTCGCGGACATCATCGAGTTTAAACGGCTTAATAATTGCCTCAATCTTTTTCATTGTCAGATCCTGTTACCAATTTTTGCGGCCAAACCCGGATGTAATCGGGTAACGGCGATCTTTGCCAAAGTTCCGGGCGGTAATGCGCGGTCCCACCGGTGACTGGCGGCGTTTGTATTCATTGATATCCACCAGCCGGATAACCTTACGGACCACCGCTTCATCAAACCCGGCGGCGATCAGTTCATCTGCGGACATATCTTTTTCAACATACCCGGCCAGCAGGGCATCGAGGATGTCATACGGCGGCAGACTGTCCTGATCCAGCTGACCCGGTGCCAGCTCTGCTGACGGCGGACGGGTGATAACCCGCTCCGGAATCGCCGGAGAGAGTGTGTTGCGGTATCTTGCCAGTTCAAACACCATAGTTTTCGGCACATCTTTCAGGACATTAAAGCCCCCGGCCATATCCCCGTACAGTGTGGAGTAACCAACCGCACACTCGCTTTTATTACTGGTGGTCAGCACAATGCGGCGGCGTTTGTTGGACATCGCCATCAGGATCACCGCACGGCAGCGTGCCTGTAAATTCTCTTCGGTGGTATCAACCGGTGTTCCGGCGAATTTCGGTTCCAGTTCGTGCATAAAGGCTTCAAACATCGGCTCAATCGACACCACATCAAATTCCACACCCAGCAGCTCTGCCTGCTCACGGGCATCGTGGATGCTGATATCCGAGGTGTAACGGAACGGCATCATCACCGCCTGCACCTTATCTTTACCCAGTGCATCTGCAGCAATGGCGACAGTCAGGCCGGAATCGATCCCGCCGGACAGGCCCAGCAGCGCTCCCTGAAAACCATTTTTGCGGACATAATCCCGCGTTGCCAGCACCAGCCCCTGATAAACCTGAGCCAGAACAGGTAACGACGGTGCCGGATCCGCCATCGGCGTGATGGTTAAATCCGTAAAGTAACACTGCGCGATTTGCTCTGAAAATGCAGCAAGACGATGTGTTACGCTGCCATCTGCGGCGAAAACAGCAGAATCACCATCAAAAATCAGCTCATCCTGTCCGCCGACCTGGTTGAGATAGACCAGCGGCAGCCCGGTACGGCGGCAGTGTGCCTGTATCAGCACATCCCGGGTATCAATTTTATCAGTGGAATACGGTGACGCATTCAGTGTCAGAATGATTTCCGCACCGGCCGCTTTCAGGGCATCCACCGGACCGTCAGTCCAGATATCCTCACAAATGAGTAACCCGAGGCGGTAACCGCGAAAATCAATCACACAGGTTTCTGTTCCTGCCGTAAACCAGCGTTTTTCATCAAACACGCCGTAGTTCGGCAGTTCCTGTTTGAAATAACGGGCGCGGAGCTCCCCTTTCTCAAAGAAAGAGAGGGCGTTATAAATGTGGCTGTTTTCCTGCCACGGGTGTCCCACCAGCACAGCACAGTCACCGCTGGCCTGTTGGATCCGGGTGAGGCTCTGCGCTATCCGCTGATGAAAATCGGGACGAAAAACCAGGTCTTCCGGTGAATACCCGGACAATGCCAGTTCGGAAAACATGACCAGGTCAGCCCCTGCCGCCTGCTGTTCCGCCATGGTTTTCAGAATACGTTCACCATTGCCTTCGATATCTCCGACCAGAAAATTCAGCTGGGCCAGGGCGATATTAAGTGTACGACGCATAAAATCCTGCTCTCCCGGGATAGATCTCACCGTATGTAAAAATTAATAATAAAACAGCTAATAATGAAGATGATAGCAAAATGTACCGGTTCACACCGATTCTTTGCTTATTCTTTAAAGTCGGCCGCATCCAGCTCATGACGGGACAGTAATTTATAGAACTCTGTCCGGTTACGCCCTGCCAGACGGGCAGCGTTGGTCACGTTACCTTTGGTCATCTGGAGAAGTTTGCGTAAATAATTGAGTTCAAACTGGTTACGGGCTTCCGCAAAGGTCGGCAGCGCCGTGTTTTCCCCTTCCAGCGCCTGAGTCACCAGCGCCTCACTGATCACCGGCACGGTGGACAGCGCCACGCACTGCTCGATAACGTTAAGCAGCTGACGGACGTTGCCCGGCCAGCTCGCGCCCATCAGGCATTTCATGGCATCCGGAGAGAAGCTGCGGACAAACGGCTTATGCTTTTTCGCCGCTTCGCGCAGAATATGATTGGCCAGCAGCGGGATATCTTCAGCCCGCTCATGGAGTGTCGGAATTTTCAGGTTAACCACATTGAGGCGGTAGTAGAGATCTTCACGGAATTCGTGTTTTTCCATCGCCTTGGGTAAATCGCGGTGTGTCGCGGAAATGACGCGGACATCAATATCAATGTCGCGGTTACTGCCGAGCGGGCGCACTTTGCGCTCCTGCAGAACACGCAGCAGCTTGACCTGCAGCGGCATCGGCATATCCCCGATTTCATCGAGGAACAGTGTGCCGCTCTCTGCCGCCTGGAACAGCCCTTCCCGGCTGCTCACAGCGCCGGTAAAGGCACCTTTGGCATGGCCGAACAGCTCGGATTCCAGCAACTGCTCCGGCAGTGCACCACAGTTGATGGCGATAAACGGTTTTTTCGCTCTCGGACTGGCTTTGTGGATAGCCTGGGCCAGTACCTCTTTCCCGGTACCGCTCTGACCATTGATCAGCACACTGACATCGGATTGCGCCACCATACGTGCCTGTTCAAGCAGACGCAGCATCAGCGGGCTGCGGGTCACAACCCCTTCACACCAGGATTCATCACTGACCGTGGTGGTGGAAAGTGCCAGCGCATCGTCAATCGCTTTATATAATGCATCGCGATCCACCGGTTTGGTCAGAAAGCTGAACACACCTTCACGGGTGGCGGCCACGGCATCCGGAATGGAGCCGTGGGCTGTCAGGATAATCACCGGCATGCCGGAATGGGTTTTCTGGATCTCGGCAAACAGCGCCATACCATCCATTTCATCCATCCGCAGGTCGCTGATGACCAGATCGATTTTTTCTTTATTGAGTACCTTCAGCGCTTCAGGGCCGCTTTCTGCCGTTGATACCCGGAAACCTTCACTGCTCAGGCGCATACCCAGCAGTTTCAGTAAACCCGGATCATCATCAACCAATAATAAGTTTGCGCTGCGGCGTGCTGTCATGCCGGGGTTACTCCTTTTTTTCCTGTGCCGGTTTTGTTTCTGCGGCTTTTGTTTCTGCGGCAGCCGGTTTGGCTTCTGCCGGTTTGACATCCGCAGGTTTTGCTTCCGCCGGTTTCGGCTCTGCCGTACCTGCTGCCTCTTCTAATGCCTCACGGCGCTCCTCGAGCGCATTTTCCAGTTCCGCATCCGCTTTGGTCGGCTGTTTGCGGCCGGCCAGCTGGCGCTCAATGTTGCTCAGGTTATCCAGCTTGCGGGTGGTATTCTGTAATTCAAACTGCAGGCGGGAGTTAACCGCACGCAGCTGATCAATTTTGCCGTCCGTATCGCTCTGCAGGCGGCGGTAGCGCTGGCGTTCGTCACTCAGGGCAATCGCCTGTTTCAGTTGATCACGCCACAGGGTCATCAGCGGACGCAGAGAGACCGGGAACCCGGCACTGTAGGCATTCAGGGTCTCGAGCACCTTACGCTTGTCATTGGCGGAGGTGCCGGTGTTATTAAGCAGAATGCTCTGACGCAGTGCAGTATCCCAGCTGTCCGGGGTGATTTTCCCCGCCATAATGCGGGCTGTATCACTGCTGAGCAGATCAGCACAATCCATCATCCGCAGCCAGTAAAGCGCGTTTTCTGTCGCGGCCGCAGAGTTGAGTTCCCAGATAGCGTGGCAGTCCGCAATCCGGTAATCCGCCGTCCGCTCCTGCGGCAGGACAACAGAGGCCAGCGCGGAGAGATCCGGCGGCGTTGCGGTTTTTACGCAACCGGCCAGCAACAGCGGGACGGCGGCAATCAGGGACTTAAATGTCATTTTCAAGTTAATGCTGACCTGTTATTCCAGTAAGGTGTGGAACGGAAGCTGAATACGGAAGCACACATCCGCACCTTCAGAACCGACTAATATCAGTTCGCCGCCCATCCGGTTAATACAATCCCGGGCAATACTCAGTCCCAGCCCGCTGCCTTTGACAGCACCTTTGCGCTGAAGCGAGCCCTGATAGAACGGTTCGAAGATCATTTCCTGCTCTTCTTCCGGGATCGGCGTACCGGTATTGGCGACATCAATCTGTATATGCTGACCGGCTTTCCGGCTGGTTATCCGGATCTTACCCGATTCAGCGCCATAGTGTACCGCATTTGAGTAGAGATTATCGAGTACACGTGTTAATAAGACGGGTTCAGCCCAGACACTTGTTTCATCCAGAGCAAGGTCCGTAGTGATTTCTTTGCTTCTCGCCGGTAAGCTGTGGGCATTAACCACCTCATGCACTACCGTATCGAGGTTAACCCATTTGGCTTCTGTCGGGCTGTCCACCAGTGTGCGGTTATACTCCAGCAGCTGTTCAATCAGCACCTGCAAATGGCGGCTGCTTTCACTCAATATTGATACCACATCTTTCTGATCCGCCGTCAGCGGCCCCGCGACTTCATCCGCCAGCAGTTCGGTACCTTCACGCATACTGGCCAGCGGGGTTTTCAGTTCATGGGAAATATGACGCAGGAATTCATGACGCTGGGATTCCAGCCAGTCGAGGCGCTCACTCAGCCAGACAATCCGCAGCGCCAGCGAGCGCAGTTCTCTCGGGCCGTTAAAATTATCAAGGCGCTGAATCAGATTGCGCCCTTCCCCCAGGCGGTTAACCATCCGTTCAATCACTTTTACCGGCCCGATAATCATGCGGGTAAACAGAATGATAAGCCCGGTGCTCAGGACAAACACCAGCAGGCTCTGCCAGCCGAATGACTGGCCTTTGCGGGCGATGGCATTCTGAAGTTCCTCACCGCGCCGGAAATTCGCCTCACGGATAGCCTGCACCAGATCAGCGTTACTGCGGGCAAAGGCTTCCAGGTGAGTGGTCATCGCCGCAACCGGCTCGCCGTTCTCACACTGCAGGACAGACAACTGTCCGAGGCTGCCGGCGATATCATCAGTATAACGCGGATCCGGGGTGGATTGTTTCTGGCGGGCGAGATAGTCCTCATAGCGGAGATACTGTTTGTGCCAGACATTTTTCAGGGTTTCATTACCCAGCACACAGTACTGGCGGTAGCTGCGCTCCATTTCCAGCGCCAGGCTCGACATTTCCTCACTGCGCCGCGCATCCTGTACAGTTGAGATACTGATTTGCGCCGCCTGATTACTCAGCTCATCAAAGCTCTGATACGCCTGCCATGCCAGTCCCAGCAACGGCAGCAATACCAGACAGAATGCCACCACAACCAACTGACGCAGCGAGCGCGGAAATAATCGCCATTTTTTCAAGATTGTCATCTCTTAACCTGTTGTCATGTGCATGATGCTAACCGGATCCGGGATAAGAGAAAAGGATCAGGATGCATCTGTGCGAAAAAGAGAACAGAAAGAATGCAGGGAAGGTATAAAATGATGACGGGACGACAGTTTCCTGCCGTCCCGTCAGTGAGATTAAGGTGGTGCCTCACTCAACGTGTCGCCCTGTGTCTGATAAAGCTTGCGCAGTTATCGGTATTAACGGACGGTAGGCACCTTACTCTGGCATCATTCCCGGGCTTATGTGGCATGTTTCCGCCATAGTGCGGGCCGACATAAAAAATTGAATGAGCAACTGCAGAAGACATTGCAACTGCTGTGCCAACTTTGAAAAATAAAATTCAATACACTGTTATTAAAGAGAAAATATTTTTCATCACCCGCTATTTTTTTCCGGCGTGCTGTCATACGCATCTTATCTTCCGGTTTCTTCCCCCGTTTTACAAAAAAACGTCTCTGATTTGCGACAGTCTTTTTTGCTCTTTTTTACCTCTTTAAATATCAATGCATTAGATGTCTCCTTTTGGAGACATTAAAAATGATGACTGTCGTTATTTTATGACACAGGTGATTTTTTATACCGGACATGCAAACAAACACGCAGTTTACTTAATAAAATCCACCGTCAGGACAATACTTTTGTCCAACCCCGGCGGCGGAATTCCTACCGGCTGATATTTACTGACCGCACTGAGCGCAATTTTATCCAGTATCCGGTTCCCCGAACTTCTGATCACCACGGGGTCAGAAAGTGTACCGGTTCCGGAAATACTGACATTAATATCAACGGCTGCGCTGACCTTTCTGATTCTGGCAGGATAATAAATATACCGCAGGATCTCTCTGCGCATTTTTTCCCGGTATAACCACAGCTCGTCGTCACTCCGCTGCCCGGCAACGGTATCGGCTGTTGTCAGGTTATGATTTCCGGCCGACAGAGATGACTGTAAACCGGTATCCGGAACCTCTGCCGGTTTATGCACATCTTTATCATGCCGCGGTGCAGTAACCGGCTTTTTAATTTTCTGCCGCAGTTTATTCTCACGTTTTTTTCTGTTTTTTTCCGCCTGCCATTCTGATTTTTTATCCGCTGCCGGGCTTATCACCGGTAACAGGCTTTTCTCGCTCTGTTCCGGTATATCCGGAGAGTGTTCCTCCGCCTTTTCCGGCGCAGGCAGCAATAACATGGCACTGCGGTTATCCGTCCTTATATTGCCGTTTTCCGCATAATCAGTCTGGCTGATACAGAATAAAAAAATAAGCAGTCCGCCGTGAAGACACAGAGAAAAGAATAAACCGGCCAGTTTGCAGCGATTCATTGATTACTCCGCAGGCAGTAATACCGCATGGAATTTTCCGGCATGACGTAAAAAGTCCTGTAAAACCATTTCAGTCTCTTCCGGAGATGCCTTTTCATTTGCCCGCAGTGAAGCGCCGATTAATAACGGGCCGCCGGTCAGCATATAACTGCGTTCAATATCTTCCAGTATGCCGGTCACCGAATTATGGGTTCGCTCAAGAATATTGCGGCTCTGAACGATTTTATTTCTGAATACCTGCCGATCAATCCCGTTGTGCTCAAATTCCGTCAGTACGCGTTCACTCAGGGCAATCAGTTCATCCACCCGTTCCGGTGCACAGGTGAACATGATCCGTCCCTCATCCTGTATTTCAGACGGGTTGTGCCAGAACCATGCGGTGACACTGTAAACACCTGATGCTTCCTCACGTAATTTTTCCCGCAGTTTTTCCTGAATCACCTCACCGCCGATCTCCAGATAATAGGCATTATCCGGCCGCCAGCCATTTTTGCGGACAAGATAGATCTCCACTTCAGCCCGCGGCTCCTGCAATCCCCTGACAATTAATGGTGTTTCCGGTGTTCCGGCTTCAATCGCAACGGGTTCTCTGCCATCCTTTTTTACACCAACAGATGCCAGATATTTTCCTGCAATTTTTTCCGCATCGCGGGGCTGAATATCACCGGTAATAAAATACGTAAAATCGGTTTTATTACTGATATAACGTTCATACAATTGCGTCAGTTTTTCCGCACTCAGTACGTCAAGATCCTGCTGTGTGGCATCATATATGGTATGTTTACCCGGATAACGCAGTGATGATATTTTCTGCATAAAGAGATGCTGACTGTCTTTATTATTCTCAGCCAGCTGTTTATCCATTTCCGATTTATATTTACGCCATACTTTTTCCGTTACCCGGCTTTCATTTAATTTCAGATGAAAAAGCGTCAGAATTTTTTCAAGATTATCCGTCTCTGCCCAGCCGGAAAAACCCTGCTGATGCTCATCCAGTAATGTTGACATTACCACCGGACTCTTATTAAAAACAGCCTGTAATGCGGATAGCGGATAACGGCCAAAACCGGTTTCATCCGTCAGGCTGACGGCAATCCGCAGCGCATGATAATCGTCATCCGGTACTGACCGTAATCCGCCGGGTGTCAGCGCCTTAAAGAACACTTTTCCCGGATTATCATTATTGTACTGATAGATTAACCGGCTGCCGTTACTCAGCTGATATTCCCTGATATTATATTCTTCAGCCGTTCTGATAAGTTTCACACTACCGGCCGTGACATTAATATCCGGTAGTTCTGTTATTTGTTCTGCGGCCGGGTCCCATTTTTTCTGTGGTAACCGGTGACTTTCAATCCAGTTTTTTTCCAGTGCTGCCGCATCCATGGCCTGCGGCTGTATTTTCTCCGGATGCGTTATCATCACCAACCGGGATTTCACGGCTGTCATAGTATGAAATGCGCTGTTCACATCGGCTAAGGTGATATTTTTCAGATAATAGCGATTGAGAAGAAATTTATCATTCTGCCCTGCAAGCAGCTGATGACTGGCTGCCGCCGTCATCATATCCGCCGCAAGATCAATACTGTAAATGGTTTTATCTTTCTGTTTTTCATTAAGGCGGGTTAACCGCTCAAGCTCTTCATCCAGTTCAGCCTGTGTAAAACCCTGCTGCTCAACAGTAGCAAGAAAATTAAAAATACTCAGTGTGGCTTCATCATATTTTTCATCTGATAATTGCAGGGAAAATACAGATTGTATGGTTTCCCGTCCGGTCGCTGAAGAGTAATAATTCGCGGTACTGATAAACTCATCATTCTCTTTTTCCAGGTGTTGTAACCGGATATTTATCAGCCGGGTCATAATCTGATTAACCAGATCATCCTTATAACGGGCCAGTGAATAATCCTCCTGATAAGGACTGAAAAAACTGATTTCCACCGCCGGTGTCCGGATTTCATCTTCATGAACAAAAGCCGTACGCCAGTGTTCCGGCAACGGTACAGAATAATCAATTATCTCAGGCGGATCTGTTCTGACCGGAAGCATCGTTAATTTTGTTTTCAGCAGAGACAGGATGTGTTGTTTATTAATATCCCCGGCGACTACCAGAGACATATTATCCGGTCTGTACCAGCGATAATAAAAATCAGCCACCCGTTTACGGCTGACATTCTGTATTGTTTCCGCATCCCCGATAGGGTCACGTAATGCATAGCGCGACCCCGCCATCTCAATGGCGCTCTTTTTATCCCCCAGCCGCAGCATAGCTCCCAGTCTGGCGCGCCACTCTTCCAGAACAACGCCCCTTTCTGCATCCAGGTCCGCCTGATTTATGGTTACCCGCCCTGCCCAGTCAGCAACAATATCCAGCGCAAGGTTAATTTTTACCGGGTCATTGTCCGGCAGATTTAATGTGTAGACCGTATTTTCAAAATCCGTGAATGCATTAATATCAATACCGAATTTTAATCCCGCTTTTTCCAGGTCACGGATCAGCTTATTACCGGGGAAATGCGTTGTTCCGTTAAATGCCATATGTTCGACAATATGTGCAACGCCTCTCTGGTCATCATCCTCATTCATTGATCCGGCATTAACAACCAGCCGGATATACACTTTTTTCTCCGGTGTGCTGTTTTCCGCCAGAAAATAACGAAATCCGTTATTCAGCGTGCCGGTTTCTATTGCCGGGTCATACCGGAGTGTTTTCATTTTCAGCAGGTCATTAACCTGTGTCTGCTGACCGGAACAGGCGGACAAAATAAATAACATGCCGGTTATCAGTAGTATTCTTTTCATAAAATCAACCCGGGCTTATCATTTCTCACGTCTTCCCTGTGAGATATTTCGATAATATGACTGTGAGCCAGTTTTTCCCTGAGTAACCGGCTCAGTGTTTTATAATTTTCCTCATCGAGTGCGGATAAGGCCTCATCGAGAAACAGCCAGGCCGGTTTTTGTATCAGACACCGCGCCAGCATTATTTTCTGAAGTTCTCCGCCGGATAATGTGTGCTGCCAGTTTTTCCCGGTATCCAGTTCAGGAATAAAATGACTGAGTCCCACATCCGTTAATGCACCGGCCAGCAATGCATCGTCATATTCCCCGTGAATATGGGGATATATTAAAATTTCCCGCAATGTGGCTTCCGGTAAATACGGTTTCTGGGGAATAAACATGCAGTTATTATCCGGAGGCATGGATAATGAACCTTTATAATGCGGCCATAATCCGGCGAGTGTGCGCAGGAATGTACTTTTCCCGCATCCCGACGGGCCTGTTATTGAGCTGCTGTCCGGAAAGGCACCGGACATATTTTCCTGAACCGGGCGGTTATCCGGTAAAAATACTGATAACTCAGACCATTCGGGAGAATCAGACTGACGGATTGTGCCGGTGCCGGTAATAGAATCCAGCTGCGAACTGAATGTCACCAGACGCCCGGTGACTGCCCGCCAGTTTGCTACTGACTCATAAGAATCGACAAACCAGCTGAATGCTTCCTGTACCCGGTAAAATCCGGTTGCGGTCTGCATCATATCCCCGAGTTGCAGGCTGCCGCTCATCAGCCGCGGCGATGCCACCAGATACGGGAAAATGCGGGCGACCTCATTATATCCGCTGTTAAAGGCCTGATATTTCATTTTCATTCCGGTCAGATATTGCCAGTTCTGCCATATTTTCCCGAATAACCGTTTTGATGAGGATAATTCCGCCTTTTCACCGCGCAGAAAACTGATCGATTCCGCGTATTCTTTTACCCGCATCAGATGAAAACGAAAATCGGCTTCACATTTTTCCTGCTGAAATGTCAGCGGGATCAGTTTTCTGGTAATTTTATGGGTGAGCCATGTACCGATAACGGAATACAATATTGCCACCCATACCATATATCCCGGTATTACCCATGTCATTCCGCCCAGTTCAAATGTCAGTATTCCGGAAAGATTCCATAAAATAACGGTAAAAGACACCAGACTGGTGATAGTCCGCAGTAATCCCAGTCCCAGCTGCAATGTCTGATCGCAAAATTCTTTTATATCCTGAGCAATACGCTGATCCGGATTATCACTCTCTTTGTATAAAAGCTGATGCCGGTAAATACGCTTATGGCTCAGCCACTGCGTAAGAAACCGCTCTGTCAGCCAGCCCCGCCAGCGGATACGTAATGTCCGGCGCAAATATTCTTCAATAAGATCGACAGAAGAATAAACCACCATGATCAGAACAAACTGACTCAGCATCGGCCAGAAATTATCCCAGTCCTTATTCTGCATAAGATTAAAAAAATCACGGTTCCAGTCGCTGTATTTCACTGCAATTTCAACAACAATATAATTAAGTGCAATAACAGAAATAATCAGCGGCCAGGCTATTTTCCATTCCCGGCTTTTCCAATACGGACAGGCCAGGCTCCAGACCTGTTTGATAAATTTATTTTTATTTAATTCAGATTTACTATTCATACTGTGTTTTGTCATGGGCTGCCGGCAGAAAACAGAATTTCCGCCGGCAGTTTCTTATGTCTCAATTAAAATTCATAACCAACTTCAAGCCAGAATTCACGTCCCGGAGTATAAATTCCGTACTCATTTGAACTGTAGCCTTTATTTTCCATTTTCCTGACCTGGTTCAGCACATTGAGTACTTCGGCACGGAAATAAAGCTGATGTGAACCGTAAATAGCCGGCTGCCAGCTCAGGCTGGTATCCCATTGAGTATGTGTTCCGAAGTTCTGCGTTTTATAAACAGTAATATCATCCGTACTGTTGGTTTCTGCATAAGAATGGACCGGTGCTTTAATATAAAATTTATTCGACCAGGTAATATTATTATCCGGGATCTTCATATCAACACCCAGACGGACCATCCACTCCTCTTCATTATTATTGACTTCTTTTTCCATCTGAGCACGGGACATCAGACGTCCATCAAGAATAACCACCTCATCCGGATCTAATGTTTTCTCAAGATCGGCTCTGCCGGTATTCAGCCAGTCAGCACCTAATGTGGTATTCCACTCTGTCGCACCAAGAGTCCACGGTGTTTTATTGGTTATTTGCAGCGTATAAATCTGAGCATTAAAATCATCGCCGTTGGTGAATGAATCAACTTTCTTATCATCCTGAGTACTGCGCTTAACCACAATCCGCTGCTTATACTTTCTGTATGTATAATCTGCGGAAATACGCCAGTTATTCCAGTCCTGATTAACCCCGAAGTTCAATTCATCGGAATGCGGCGTACTTAAATGTGTCAGTGAACGGTAATCCCGGGTACGATCCTGATTCAGTTCCAGTATTTTCCCGGATAACTTCATCGTGGCAAATGAACGTCCGTAATAACGATTAAGTCCGAACTTAAACCGGGTATCCGGTAATGCCTGCCAGTAAGCCGTAAAACGGGGAGCGATATTTGTGTTACTTAAATAATTATCCCGTTCCAGACGTAAGCCGGGACGGAATGTGAAATCACCGGTTTTAATCGTGTCCTGAGCATAAAGTGCATAATTCTGATGAGAGGTATTTACGGTTCCTTTTGACGCGGTCAGTTCACTTAAAAGAACATCCCGGCCGGTACTGTCAATTAATGATACCGTTGAGTGAACATCTTCATCCCGCTTAAACGCATATGCCGTATGACGGTAATCTGCCCCTGTATTGAAAACGTGCTCTGTATTTCCGAAGAATACGGGGTCAGCATTATAATCCAGAATTAAATTGATATTTTCCTGCGTCAGCTGACTGTTACCATAACCGCCTTCTTCAAAATCAAGACCGGTATCCAGGTCAGTCACCACACTGGCTTCGGTACTGTTGGAACGGCGTTTATCGGAAAACTTGTCATATGCTGCCGTTGATATCAGTTTACCGCCCGGCACAGACTGAATATACCGGATCGTCGTACCGTAAGCCTGATGGGTATCATTGACGTTATTATCAATATTATTGGCGTAAAACTTACCCTCTTTATAATCTGACATGCGGAACCCGGCTTCCAGTGTCCGGCCGGTATCCGGTGTCCAGTTAAAATTGACCAGCATATTATCGGAACGGCGGGTGTGATTACGGTTATCCGTCTCTCCTTTCGAATTCAGCATCCGGGTCTGGCGGATATCAGAATCACGGCGGCTGAAGCCGAATACCATACCGGTATTCTCCGTTAATCCGTATTCCGCCGTCAGATTAAAGAATTCCTTTTTATAAACGGGCTGAAATTCTGCATTCATTCCGTTGGGGACTTTTTTATCCAGCGCGTCTTTTACAGCCTCATCCGCTTTTAATGATGCCCAGGAGGACCGGGTGGTACGGTAACTGACTGATGCGTGATTTTCCCCGCTGTACTGCCGGGTTTCCGCCACAACTGCCCCGCCGGTAAATCCGCCCAGGTTTGCCGGAACGTTATTACTGTAAACCGTTATTCCCGAAAGTAGTTTCGCATCAAAGAAATAAGCCTGCTCTGAACTCTTATTCGGATTGACGCCCATGGTGCCATCAAATAAGGAGGAAGCCGGGTCAATATCGTTATTAATATTCACCCCGTCTATCATATACGCCGTCTGTTCTGAAGGCGCACCGTTAATGGAAACAGAGAGCGGTTTAATTTCACCATTGGTAAATCCTGTTTCTGATTTACTCTCCACACGGGCACCAGGGACGGCTTTCAAATAATCACTCAGGTTACTATTAGATGATGGTGAATCCTTTATTTCCTGCTCTGTTATCGTTTGAGACGACAGAGGATCATCTGTCTCTGCGTGTGCATCCGATTTAACCGCAACCTTAATATGGTTATCGGGGTTATATTGAGCTGCATGTGTATAAAAACTACAAAATGAACTGCCTGTAATAGCTGCAATAAGTAATTTATCTGTATTTTTCATTGGGTTAACTTTATTTTAAAGCAAATGATATCTATTCGCATTATCATTATTGTTTGCAAATGCTAACATGGTGAAACTACGTATTCAACGAAAAAAATGATAATGAAACTATGTTTCATCACATTACTGATAAAATCATTATTGAATATAATTGGATTGCAATAGCGATTCAGTGGAATTTTAAAGTGGCTAAAATACTATTTTTAAATAGATTATCTTATTATTTATGTTTGTATTCAGGTGAGAACTAATTAATAACGATTATCAATACTGTTCAGCAACTGACAGAAGCAGAGAGGATTTATTATTGCGGTAATATTATTGTGGTAAGTAAAAAAGCGGGTAAAACTGAAAAGTTATACCCGCGTGTTTATCAGCCTAATTGTTTACGGGCATTACGGAAGATCCGCAACCACGGTCCGTCCTCACCCCAGTTCTCCGGATGCCAGGAGTTGCTGACGGTACGGAAAACGCGTTCCGGATGCGGCATCATAATAGTGGCACGTCCGTCATCGGTCGTGACCGCCGTGATACCGTCCGGTGAACCGTTCGGGTTGGCCGGATAGCGTTCAGTGACCTGCCCGTAGTTATCCACATATTGCAGAGCCACCAGGCCGCGTTCCGTCAGCGCCTGCTGATGTGCCGCATCACGGAATTCCGCCAGCCCTTCGCCGTGAGACACCGCAATCGGCATCCGCGAACCGGCCATGCCGCTCAGCAGCAGAGACGGGCTTTGTGCCACTTCGACCAGACTGAAACGCGCTTCAAAACGTTCAGAGCGGTTACGGGTAAAGCGCGGCCATAAATCCGCCCCCGGAATCAGATCCCGCAGGTTTGACATCATCTGACAGCCGTTACAGACCCCGAGTGATAAGGTATCCGGACGCGCAAAGAACTGCGCAAATTCATCCCGTACCTGCGGATTGAACAGAATCGATTTCGCCCAGCCTTCACCGGCACCCAGTACGTCCCCGTAAGAGAAGCCGCCGCAGGCAACCAGCGCCTGAAAACTGTCCAGCGGAAGGTGCCCGTTCAGCAGGTCACTCATATGCACATCGATGGCATCAAACCCGGCACGGTGGAAGGCGGCCGCCATTTCCACATGGGAGTTAACCCCCTGCTCACGCAGCACCGCGACACGCGGACGCACGCCTTTTACAATATATGGCGCGGCGATATCGTCATTCTGATCGAACGTCAGTACCACATTAAGGCCCGGGTCTGTCAGATCCTGCTTGGCTTCATGCTCTTCATCCGCACAGGTAGGGTTATCACGCTGACGCTGCATCTGCCAGGTGGTTTCCGCCCACATGATCCGCAGTTCACGGCAGGACTGGTGATAGACTTCTGTATTATGGCTGCGGACAACAAAATCATCCCCCGGTACAGCTTCACCGAGAACATGCAGCATATCTGCCAGACCGGCATCGGTGAAGGCCTGCACAACGCCATCCAGATCCGCTTCACGCACCTGGAGCACAGCCCCCGGCTCTTCGGTAAACAGCGCGCCGAGGATATCCTCATCAAATGCACTGATATCCGCATTCACACCGCAGTGTCCGGCAAAGGCCATTTCCGCCAGTGTGACAAACAGGCCGCCGTCTGAGCGGTCATGATACGCAAGCAGTTTTTCATCCCACACCAGGGTCTGCATGGTGTCAAAGAATGCACGCAGCGCCTGCGGATTGCGCAGATCCGCGCCTTTCTGTCCCAGCTGGCGATACACCTGCGCCAGTGCGGTGGCACCGAGGGTATTACGGCCTTCCCCCAGATCCACCAGCAGCAGACGGTTCGGCACATCGCTCCGCAGTTGCGGCGTGACGGTCCGGCGCACATCATCCACACGGGCAAATGCCGTGATCACCAGTGACAGCGGCGAGGTCATCTCACGCTCTTCGCCCTGCTCGTTCCAGCGGGTTTTCATCGACATGGAATCTTTACCGACCGGGATAGTCAGGCCGAGCGCCGGACATAACTCCTCACCCACTGCTTTCACCGCTGCATATAACCCGGCATCTTCGCCCGGATGCCCGGCTGCGGCCATCCAGTTGGCGGATAATTTAATCCGCTTAATATCGCCAATCTGCACACCGGCAATATTCAGCAGCGCTTCCGCCACCGCCATACGCGCTGAAGCGGCAAAATCAAGCAGAGCAACCGGCGCACGTTCACCGATGGACATTGCCTCGCCATAGTAACTGTCAAGGCTGGCAGTGGTCACCGCGCAATCCGCCACCGGAATCTGCCACGGGCCGACCATCTGATCACGGGAAACCATGCCGGTCACCGTGCGGTCACCGATGGTGATCAGGAAGGTTTTTTCCGCTACCGCCGGTAAGTGCAGCACGCGTTTTACCGCTTCATGCAGATTAATATCGCGGCGATCAATCGGTGTGCCTTCCGCGGTCAGTGTGGTGACATCACGGCGCATTTTCGGGGTTTTACCCAGCAGGATATCCAGCGGCATATCAATCGGCTGATTATCAAAATGGCTGTCATTCAGGATCAGGTCACGTTTTTCTGTCGCTTCACCAATCACCGCATACGGCGCGCGCTCGCGCTGACAGAGTGCCTCAAACAGCGGCAACTGCTCAGGCGAGACCGCCAGCACATAGCGTTCCTGGGATTCGTTACACCAGATTTCCAGCGGGCTCATACCCGGCTCATCACTGAGGATATCGCGCAGCTCGAAACGTCCGCCGCGCCCGCCGTCACTGACCAGTTCCGGCATGGCGTTGGACAGACCGCCCGCACCGACATCATGGATAAACAGAATCGGGTTGTTATCCCCCTGTTGCCAGCAGGCGTCGATCACTTCCTGGCAACGGCGCTCCATTTCCGGGTTATCGCGCTGCACAGAGGCAAAATCCAGATCCGCATCCGACTGACCGGATGTCATGGAAGATGCCGCACCACCGCCCAGGCCGATATTCATCGACGGGCCGCCTAATACAATCAGTTTCGCCCCCGGCGGGATCTCTCCTTTCTGCACGTGATCAGCACGGATATTACCGATACCGCCCGCCAGCATAATGGGCTTATGGTAGCCGCGCAGTTCCTCGCCGTTGTGGCTGCTGACTTTCTCTTCATAGGTCCGGAAATAGCCGAGCAGTGCCGGACGGCCGAATTCGTTATTAAATGCCGCGCCGCCGAGCGGACCTTCAGTCATGATGTCATAGGCGCTGACAATGCGGTCCGGTCTGCCGAAATCCTGCTCCCAAGGCTGGGTAAAGCCCGGGATACGCAGGTTGGAGACAGAAAACCCGGTTAATCCCGCTTTTGGTTTGGCACCGCGCCCGGTCGCACCTTCGTCACGGATTTCACCGCCGGAGCCGGTTGCCGCCCCCGGCCACGGGGAAATGGCGGTCGGGTGGTTATGGGTTTCCACTTTCATCAGGATATGAGTCTCTTCCTGATGATACTGATAACTGCGGTCTTCCCCCTGCGGGAAGAAACGTCCGGCGGAGGAGCCTTCCATCACCGCCGCGTTATCTTTATACGCGGACAGCACATGATCCGGTGTCTGCTCGAAAGTATTTTTAATCATCTTAAACAGGGATTTCGGCTGTTCTTCGCCGTCAATCACCCAGTCAGCATTAAAAATCTTGTGGCGGCAGTGCTCAGAGTTTGCCTGGGCAAACATATAGAGTTCCGCATCGGACGGATTGCGGCCGAGTTTCGTGAATGCATCAGCCAGATAATCGATTTCATCTTCCGCCAGCGCCAGCCCCAGCGAAATGTTGGCTTTTTCCAGTGCCGCTCGGCCCTGACCCGCGAGGTCAATCACGGTCAGCGGTGCCGGTTCATGACGGGCAAACAGCGCCTGTGCCTGTGACAGTTCGCTGAAAACCGTTTCTGTCATGCGGTCATGCAACAGCGCACTCAGTTGCTGATGTTCATTCTCTGTCAGCCCTGTGGTAGTAATATAGTAGGCGATTCCCCGCTCCAGCCGGGTAACGGCTGACAGACCGCAGTTATGCGCGATATCCGTGGCTTTCGATGACCAGGGAGATAATGTTCCCGGGCGCGGCGTGACAAGAAACAGGATCCCTTCCGGCGCATGTTCCGCCAGCGACGGGCCGTAGCGGAGCAACTGCTGTAATTTGGAGTGCTCATCGTCGGTCAGGGGTGCGGAAAGATCAGCAAAATGCACATATTCCGCATAGATGTTGGTCACCGGCAGGTGGTGTTCAGTGAACGCGCTGATAAATTTTGATACGCGAAACGCAGATAACACAGGTGAGCCACGCAAAATTTCCATAGTTGTCAGTTCTCTCTTTTTAACACGCAGAGCCATCGGCCCGGAGGGGAAACGGGCACATTATAGAGCAATACTGACGCCGACGAAACCGTTTGCGTGACGTTTTTTCCCGGGGGGATTTTTTCCGGATTTCAGCCCCGGAAAACGGAATAAAGTTGCACAGTGACAAAATGTTGAGCAAAATGTCCGATTACTGGAAATATAACCATGGTAATTTATGCCTCAGAATGAATCCTTTTGTGTAACCGGTGAGATGCGCCTTTGGTACATAAAAAGCTAAATTATGTCGTTATCGTCGTCGTCGCGCTGTTCGCGGCGGCGCTGATCGCCATCAATATCAGCTGGCCATCGCAGCAGCCGCAGCTCAACCGTATTCTCGCGCGGGGGGAACTGCGTGTCAGCGCAGTGGCATCACCGCTTATCAGCTTTAATAAGCAGGGACAGGCCAGCGGTTTTGATTACGAACTGGCGCAGCGTTTCGCGGACTACCTCGGGGTAAAACTGGTGGTGCGGGAACGCGACGGTGTCAATGACCTGTTCAGCGACCTTGCCAATAATGATGCCGATCTGCTCGCCGCTGGGCTTATCTATAATGAAGACCGCCTGGACAACGCGCTGAGCGGCCCGACATATTACACCGTCGCACAGCAGCTTCTCTACCGCATGGGTAACAAACGTCCGCGGGATTTGGGCGATCTCGGCTCTCCGGTCTGGGTCACAGCCGGCAGTGCTCACGCCCGCCTGCTCCGCCAGCTCAAAGCAGATAAATATCCGGATCTGGATATCCGTGAAATTGCCGATAAAAACAGCAGCCATCTGCTTCAGCGACTGGCAAAAGGTGAGATTGATTATGTCGTCAGCGATTCTGTCAGCGTGGCACAGGAACAGCATATTCATCCGAATGTCACGGTGGCCTTTGAGGTCACAGAAAACCAGCCGCTGACCTGGTATCTGAAACGCAGTGAAGACAGCAGCCTGAATGCCGCCCTGCTCGATTTTTTCAACCAGACACGGGAAACCGACACCCTGGCGCGTCTGGAAGAGAAGTATTTCAGCCACATGAATCAGTTTAATTATGTGGATACCAAAACCTTTATTAATGCCATCAACACCCAACTGGCCACTTACCGCCCGCTGTTTGAAAAGTACGCGGGGAAAATGGACTGGCAGGTACTGGCTGCGATAGCCTGGCAGGAATCACACTGGAACCCGACCGCCACCTCACCGACCGGCGTGCGCGGCATTATGATGCTGACCCGGCCGACGGCGGATTTCTTCGGGATTGAGGATCGCCTTGACCCTGAGCAGAGCATCAAGGGCGGCGGGACATATATAAATTACCTGATGGACAAACTGCCGGATTCCATCCCCGATGATGAAAAAATCTGGTTTGCCCTCGCCGCTTATAATATGGGCTACGGTCATATGCTGGATGTCCGCAAACTGACCGAGATGCAGGGGGCGGATCCGGACAGTTGGCTGGATGTGAAATCCCGTCTGCCGCTGCTGAGCAAAAAAGCCTATTATCAGTCTCTGCCGTACGGCTATGCGCGCGGTTACGAAGCTTACCGCTATGTGGAAGGGGTGCGTCGTTACCAGCTCAGTTTACAGGGCTATCTCGATTTACATCAGGAAGAGCTGCTGTTACAGCAGCCGCAGGAAGAAACGGCAGAGATTCTGACCTCTGCCGCACCAAACTGATCACTCATTCTCTGATTTCTGACTTTCCGCATGCTGTTTTTTCAGGGCTTTTTTCTCCGCACGGCGGTGGCGGAAAAATTCACTGAGCATTGCCGAACACTCCTCCCCCAGCACGCCCCCTGTCACTTCCATATAATGATTGAGACGCGGTAAGGTCAGCAAATCAATAAATGACCCCGCAGCACCGGTTTTCGGCTCTGCCGCGCCGTACACCAGACGTTTGATCCGGCTGTGGATCAGTGCCCCGGCACACATCATGCAGGGTTCGAGGGTGACATACAGTGTGGCATCGGTAAGACGGTAATTTTCCAGCACCGCCCCGGCCCCGCGCAACGTAACAATTTCAGCGTGGGCTGTCGGGTCATGGCTGAGGATCGGCTGATTGAAACCACCGGCAATGCGCTGATTATCTTTCACCAGCACAGCCCCGACCGGGATCTCTCCGGCCAGCGCCGCCTCTTCTGCCAGCGCCAGCGCCTGCCTCATCCAGAATTCATCATTATTATAAGGTGTTGTACTGTCAGTCACGTGGATACCTGCTTATTTAAAATCAGGCACAGTATAGCGTCACTTTTGTCAGGCAGGCAGTTTCTTTACGCCGTAAACAGCGCCAGTTTGGCGGCAAAGCCCATAAAAAACAGTCCGATGGTGCTGTTGCCCACTTTTGCCGCCTGTTTTTTGTGGCGGAAGAACTGTGATAATTTAGTGCCGCTGTAAATTAAAAAGGAGAGATACAAAAAACTGACCGTTTCCAGAATCAGCGCCAGCACGCCATAACTCACCGCCGGATGAGAATAATTAAAATCAATAAACTGGATAAAGAAAGAGACATAAAACAGAATTGCTTTCGGGTTTGTCAGGCTCAGGATCAGGGCTTTATTAAAGGCATTTTCCGCTTTCAGCGGCTTATCCTCATGATGCCCCTTCTTCTGCATAAAGGTGGCATAGAGGATTTTCAGTCCCAGATACAATAAATACGCGGCACCGAGGTAACGCACGGCGGTAAATAATGCCGGAGAGGCTTTAATCACTGAGGCCACGCCCAGAAATGACAACATGATCAGTACCGCATCACCGGTAAATACGCCCAGTGCGGCCTGGTAACCTTTTTTATATCCGAATGTCGCACTGGATTTAAGGACATACAGTGAGTTCGGCCCCGGCACAAGGATAATAAAAATAACGCCGATAATATAAGTACCGATATTCAGTATGCCCAGATTTTCAAACATAACGCCTCCGTGGTGTGTGCAAATTTACTGCTGATTTTTATTATTTTGTGTTCAGATTAATAAATCACAAAATACATGCCACGGATATACCCACTCTGTTATAAGGTTATTTTCCCGTTTTCCTGCGGCATTTTGCGGCCGCGGGGATAAAATATCAGGATAAATACCCATACTGCCGATAATGCTGCGCCTGCCATTGCCAGATTAAACCCGCCCGCAAAGGCTTCATAAACTGTATTCTGCACGGCAACTGTCAGTTCTCCGCTCTGTGCGCCGGTAATAAGCTGCTCTGCAGACGGCAGCTGACGGTGCTGCGCAATACTGACCGCCCGCTGTATCATCAGTGTACCGAGCAGTGCCACCCCCAGCGTCATACCGGTCTGGCGCATCATATTCAGTGTCGCCGATGCCACGCCGGAACGCGCCGGATCAGCGGCATGCATAATCAGCGCCCCGGTGGCGGGAATCGATAATCCCATACCGGTGCCGAGCATAAACAGCATCAGCCCTGTCAGCGGATACGGCGTATACGGCGTCAGTAAAGTCATCAGCCCGCAGGCCGCTGCGGTCAGCAGCAGACCGGTGCCGAGGATCAGCCGGATACTCAGTTTGCGGGCGATCCGCCCGAAAGAGAATGCAAACAGCGCCATGGCGATAAATTCCGGCGACATCCGCCATCCTGCTTCAAGGGCATTCCAGCCCTGCGCTTTCTGTAAAAACAGCGCGATAAAAAACACATTGGTGTAAGCCGCAAAACCAATCACAAACGAGGCCAGATTATAGTGCAGATACTCGCGGCGTCCGAAATCCGCCAGCGGCAGCAGCGGTTTTGCCACCCGGCTTTCGGTGTACAGAAATAATAAAAGAAAAATAATTCCGCCGGTGACAGTTAACAGCGTCAGCGGATGCAGCCAGCCATGAATACCCGCCTCTGTCAGCCCGTATGTCACACAGCCCAGCGCTGCGATACTGAGTAACTGCCCTGCCGGATCAAACGCCGCTTTCTCCGGATCCGCACTTTCACGGATGCCGTACTGCCCGAGCAGAAACGTGATTATACCAACCGGAATATTGATCAGAAAAATGCCTTCCCAGCCGGTGGTATGCACCAGCACGCCGCCGAGGATCGGCCCGGTAATCAGTGACAGCGCACTGACCGATGACCAGATACCAATCACACGGATCCGCTGCTGATTATCCGCAAAAGTATGCGTGATCAGCGACAAAGCTCCGGGGATCAGCAGCGCCGCCGCTATCCCCTGCACTACCCGCCCTGACAGCAGCAACGGCAGTGTATCCGCCAGTGCACAAAGCAGTGAGCCGAGGGTAAAAATCAGCACACCCGCCAGCCACATCTTTTTGCGCCCGTAACGGTCACTCAGCGGACCGGCGGACAGGATAACGGCGGATAAGCACAATGCATAAGCATCTATCAGCCACTGTAATGACACCATCGGTGCATCCAAATCATGCTGAATGGCCGGCAGTGCCACATTCACGATACTGATATCCAGCGTTGCCATAAAAGTACCCAGGCAAATCGCGGTAGTAACGGCAAAATAACGAAGTCTGTTCATAGTGTTCTCCTTTCACAGAGGCAGAATACACATTGACCGACCGACGGTCAATAAAAATGAGAACGTATTTCATTTGCGCATTTTTTTCGCCTTCATACCCCGGAAATGGCATAATGAGGGTTTTCCGTTATACAAGGCACGTTTATGACTCAGTCAGCAGAACACAAACCCCGTTTTAAACCTGCCGATGTCCGGATCAATGAACTGATGGATGCCGCCGAATCACTGTTTCTCGAAAAGGGATTTGATGCCACTACAGTCAGTGACATTGTGGCGCGGGCCGGTGTCGCCAAGGGAACCTATTACCACTATTTTGCCGCCAAACCGGACATTTACGAGGCATTACGCCACCGTTATATGGACTGGTTTCTGTCACAGACTCAGCAGGCGATGGATGCCTGTGCGGCAGGTGATGCGGATGCCAGACTGGCAGCCTGGTGTGATCGTTCTGTCACGGCCTATACTGAAAAACAGGAACTGCATGATGTCCTGTTCCATCAGGGATTTCACCAGCAGGGCAATGACCATGAAAATGCCGTGCTGAATCAGCTGCTTGCCCTGATTGCGGAAGGTGAGAAGCACAGTCACTGGCGGGTGGCACATCCGGATATCACGGCCATGATTATTTATCACGGTATGCATGCGGCGGTGGATACCCTGCCGCAGTCCGGACACTACACCGCACAGACGCTGGGCGGCGTGCTGTATGAACAGTTTCTGCGCTTTCTGAAGGCCTGATCTGCTCTGATAAAAAAAGCCCGGTCGCAGCCGGGCTTTGCACACTCTGTTGTTTATACAGATAAAAATCAGCGTAATGTTTCATCCGCACGCAGAGTTAACACTTCATAGCCGGTCGCGGTCACCAGAATGGTGTGTTCGGACTGCGCGGATAATTTTTTATCCCGTGTCACCACCGTCCAGCCATCTTTTTTGGTTTTGATTTTCGCGCCACCCTGGTTAATCATCGGTTCGATGGTAAAGGTCATCCCCTCTTTCAGTTCCGTTCCTTTACCGCGCACACCATAGTGCAGCACCTGCGGGGCTTCATGCATCTCACGGCCGATACCGTGACCGCAATACTCGCGCACCACGCTGTAGCCGCGTGATTCAGCATAATGCTGAATAGCTGAACCGATATCCCCCAGCGTCGCGCCCGGTTTCACCTGCTGAATACCTTCCCACATGGCATCATAGGTGGTTTTCACCAGTTTACGGGCCAGCGGCGATGCTTCCGGCATCACATACATTTTACTGGAATCGGCAATAAAGCCGTTCTTTTCCAGTGTGATATCCACGTTAATGATATCTTTATCTTTCACCAGTTCGTCCGCTTTCGGAACGCCGTGGCACACCACTTCATTCAGCGAGGTATTCAGCACATACTGAAACCCGTACTGTCCTTTACTGGCAGGGCGTGACTGAAGGGTATTCACAATATAATCTTCAACTTTGTCATTAATCGCCAGCGTGGAAACACCCGGTTTAATGAAATCGTCCAGCATGGCAAAAACGCTTGCCAGCAGACGACCTGATTCCCGCATCAGCTCAATTTCTTCAGGTGTTTTTATAACGATACTACTCATGCTGTTCTCCTTTCCGGCTGACAGACTCTTTTTCCAGCATTTCGCTGACAAGCATTGTGAAGGTTTTATCCGGATTCATTTCAGCCTGCATTCCGATTTTGATCCAGAATTCTGCCTGAGCATTGATAGAGCGCGACATCACTGTGCTCGCTCGGCGCAGATATTCATGTAATTCATCGGAGATTTTAACAATACCCACGTGAAATCCTTAACTGATAAACCATATATAAAACAGATATGGTTCATATAGTAGACCTCCCGCAAACGGGAATCAATCGCATCCTGCTTATTCAGCATAATCCGCAAAAAATGCGGTTCAAAAAATAAGCAGCCCCATTCCTCTTTTTACCTGATCCAGCGTCTGCTGTGTCACTTCCCGCGCTTTTTCTGTCCCGCGGCGGATAACCGAGAGCAGATAAGACTTATCCGCCATCAGTCGCGCCCGCTCCTCACGGATCGGTGCCAGCAGTGCCTGCAGGCACTCGTTCAGCACTGATTTGCACTCCCTGTCGCCTAAACCGCCCGCCTGATAACGGGCTTTCATCTCAGCAACCAGGGCTGTATCCGGATGAAACGCATCAAGATACGCAAACACCACATTGCCCTCAATCCGGCCGGGATCAGACACCCGCAGATGCTGCGGATCGGTAAACATAGCATTGACGGCACGCGTCAGGTCATCCGCACTGACAGAGAGATTAATGGCATTTCCCAGTGATTTGGACATCTTACCGTTACCGTCAATCCCCGGCAGGCGGCCGGTTTTACCGACTTCAGCACGGCAGTGAACCAGTAATTCCTGCCCGGTAACATGATTGATTTTGCTGACAATCTCATTGGTTTGTTCAATCATCGGCAGTTGATCTTCCCCGACCGGCACCAGATCAGCTTTAAACGCAGTGATATCCGCCGCCTGGCTGACCGGATAAATCAGAAATCCGGCCGGCAGTGTACGGGAGAACTGCTTCTGAATGATTTCCTGTTTAACCGTCGGATTCCGCTCCAGCCGGGAAACGGTCACCAGATTGAGATACAGCAGTGTCAGTTCAGCCAGTGCGGGCAGCGCCGATTGCAGACAAATCACCGAATGGGCGGGATCGATGCCTGCCGCCAGGTAATCCGCCGCTACATCATAAAAATAACGGTTTACTTTTTCGGGTTGCGCACCGTTATCCGTCAGTCCCTGCATATCCGCCATCAGAATATACTGCACGGCAGAATGCTGAAGTCTGACCCGCTGTTGCAGCGAGCCGGTATAGTGTCCGAGGTGTAACGGCCCGGTGATACGGTCGCCGGTCAGAATAACGGATTGGGTGTGATGAACAGACATACGATTTCCTCTTTTATTGTGATCAGAGGCCGCCGGGGTGAATGCAATATGTCTGAAATGAAATCGCCGCACTCCGGCGGCGATTTTTGCAATTAAAACTGAATAACAAAACCGGCGCCGCATGTTGTGCGCCACCAGAAAGCATTGTGTGATAAACAGCCTGGAATTTTATTATTCATCATGCTGACAATGTACAACCTTTATATCTTATTGCCACTCTTTTTTTTGCTGCGACGGATATTTTCATTTCTGCTGTTTTTATTTACATACTTTATTCTTTGTCAGCACACCCCGGACAAAGATGACAAATCATGACAATAAATCAGTTTTCTTTCATTGAGTTACCGGCTTTATCAGGTAGAATCAGTCAGTGAAGACACATTATGATTTATTACCTTCCGCCGGAGAATGTTTATCGGATCAGACTAAAGTTATATTAAGGAGAATATATGTTTTTACTGACACTCGGATTTATTATCTTATCCTGTCTGTTTGCCACCGTCATGAGCCCGAAATGGGATGATTAAATGAACGCAGACGTATTGTCTCTCTGAACGCCTTTCAGTGTTATATCAAAACTGAAAGGCGTTTTTATTTATGATGCTGTGCAATACTCTGTTCTCCCTTTCCTTCCCGGCAAAAGCACATTTTTTTGATCAGTCATTTTTTGACTAATTCATATAATTTAACTATCTTCAAGATGTTACCAAGCTGAAAGTAACGCCTGACGCCTCTGAACCGGTTTCGTTTGTTCAGAGGCTTTTTTATTTCCCGTCAGAAATGTTGGTCAATAACCCGGTAATGCATTGTATATCATGGAAAAAATATACTGCAATATAAGTATCCCACCTGATATAAACAACTACGTGTAAATACTAAAAATAACCGTAAATACATTTTTATGCTGTACATCTTCCGTACAGCGACTATATTGATAAGCAGTTTTAATTAATTGATATTCACATTACTGACCTGCTCCTGACTGTGCAGGTACACGTTCTGACATGATTTACCCGCACACTAACCTGTGCGGGTATTTTTTATTCCCCGGACGACTGACAGCAGCAGGATTTTTTCCCCGTCAGCGCGGCTTCCTGTACCGGCGGACAAGCCACCGTGCCGTAAGAACAAAATACACAGCAGTCTCCCGGAAGCGGTTATGGTGTGACACCGTAAAAAACAACACCTGCCACCGGTTTCCCTGTAACGGCCTTGTGTTGTGCTTTTGTTTAGACAGCTCCCTTTATTATACACACATGAACTTTCCATACTGTTCATGATTATCATACCTATATCCTTTCCGCCCGGTCACGTTTTGTGTCCGGGCTTTTTTTTATTCTTTTCACTTTCTTCCGGGCACAAAAAAGGTCACCGCAGTGACCTTATTTATTATCTTTGTATCAGCGGGGAATTTTAATGATCCCGCCAATGAAAACACCGACGATAAACGGGAATCCCCCGAAGCCCAGACCGATTCCCCCGCCGATAATCAACTGACCACCGGTTTTTTCCGGTGTTACCGACGGAGAAACATCACCGCTTCCCGGCCGGAGAAAATCAGCGATTCCGCTGCCGATGACAGCGTCACACTCACGAACAGATAATTCTTTCATACGGATATCCTTATCAATAAAAAAGTCATATAGCGACACACCGGTTTACAGATAACGTCATGGTATGTGCATATATACTCCATATTATTTAAATCTTAATCAAGAATTCCTTTTTTACATCATGAAAAACAGAGAATAATCCGTATATACCGGTATTCATGCTAACTAATCCGTGGTCTTATTTATTATTCACAGCGACAATATAATCAGATATTACCTATCACCCCTCTTCAATAAAAAATAATTTCATTATTTATCTTACACTTCAATTTTAATTACTGACTGTTATTAAATAACACATTACTTACACGGACTGAATCGTTCTTTATTAGCCTGAGACAGTTCCAATGCCGCAAAAGCTTTGGCTTTTTCATCATACTGATCACTTTTCAGTACATCAGAGGCCAGAGTTTCAATATCGCTCCGGTTTGTTTTTTAGTATTTGATTGTACCAGTACCGATGTGGCCAGTTTCTTTATCATAGGAGATGGATTTTTATGTCCCGGCACCCGGCCGCCTGTGATATTAATTTTTAAAATAATCGGGATTAATGACACTCCATTATTATTTACCAATGGAAATAAATAAAAAATAACAAGCATCATCCCCCTTTACTTTACCCCTGTTTTTTCGCAGAAGAACAAAAATAAATTCCGGAAATAATTAAAGCACCACTTAAAAAATGGAAACTGTGTAATTTTTCACTGAGGAAAAGAACACCAAAGAAACCGCCACTCAGCGGGATCAGGTGAGAGAAAATCTCCCCTCTTGTTGCACCGATAGTCAGGATACCTTTATTCCACAGCAGGTATGATAGCCAAGACGGAAAAATAACCAGATAGGCAAGCCCGGATATAAACAGCGGCGAGGCATAATTTCCCATATTGCTGATCTGAAAATCATGTGAAAACAGATAAATAATCAGTATTGGTAACATCATCAGGCTGCCGGTCACCGAGCTGATGGCCACAAATGCATTACCTTTCACCTCACGGGGTTTCAGTCTTAAAAAAGCACAATACAACGCCCAGCTGATGGCGGACCCCAGTGCCCACAAATCTCCTTTATTCAGATGACTGATCACTTCTGAAAAATTCAGATTACCTTTAAATATCAGATAAATCACACCTAACGTACTCAATAATACGCCGATATAATTTTTCCCCTGAATTTTTTCTTTAAACACCAGCGCATTGATCAGTAAAACAATTGACGGCGTTGCCGACATATAAATAGCAGCATTAAGTGCTGTGGTATATTGCAGACCAATATACAATGTGACCGGGAATAAAACCTGTCCGCATAATGACAGAAACAGAATTATCCCTTTTGCCTTTTTCATGAATTCCCACTGCTGTTTCACCTGACTGAAATACAGCGTCATCAGTAAAACCGCCGTCACCAGCCAGCGCAGTTGCGATAAAATCACCGGGTCGGCTTCTGTCACCAAAAGATGCCCGACAACATAGTTCCCGCCCCAGAAACACGCCGCCAGCGTTAAGAATAAATAAGGCATATCCCGCTCCCGCCTGGCCAATATTTATCCGACCGTAACATGGTGACCACAAAGCAGACTTGTTATTTATCAAAATAGTTATGGTTTTTAAAATAATTTTTAATGAATGTGGCCAGGAGTGGCCGCCGGTTCTGTGCCCGGAGATGTCATAATCATATTCCGCCCGCTGCTGCCGGACCTGCTGGAAGCCACCGGTATCACACAATGCACGCCGTGCTACCCGCCGATAACGGATAATCACGCTTACTGGAATCTGCTGTCACACTACAGTGCCAACAGTTTTATGCTGTCGTCAGTAGATTCGGTAAAACAGCTGATCAGTGACTATGTGCTGTATCAGGATACAGACCGGCAGCGCTGCAAACAGATAAACCAATTGCTGAGCGGTATTCACGCGGTTGATTCAGTACTGGATGACCGCCTTGTCCGGGGAAAACCTTACCGCTGTCTGGATCTGACAATGACACTGGATCCGCATAAATATGACAATACCGGCGATGCCTTTATGTTTGTCATGCACTTATATCATTTCTTCCCGTTCTGCCTGTCAGAAAATATGATGCTGAAAATGAATGTGCAATTTACCGATAATGATACGGTCTGGCATTTGGCGCCTTATTTACTGAACGGGTATAAATCACTGATTTAAACATGTGCATCTGAGGGAAGTAGCTGAAATAAACGGGCCGCTATCACAGATTAACAGCCCGTTTTCAGAGACAGGAATTAACAGCGTATTTATTCGTCAACCGCCAGCGCCGGCGCTGAAAGAAGCAGGCACAGAGGTAACAGTAAATTAATTTTTATTTTCATCATCATCCGTACTGTTATTTGAGTAGTTACTCCGGACATCTGCCAGCATTTTTTCCTTGGCAAAATCTTCTTCCAGCGCATTCATGCAGTAGTTGATATAGAAGTATTGAAATAATAATGTCCAGAATCCGTTAAGACGCAGAGAAATGCCGAATTCTTTTGCTGCATAATATTCTAAAGCGCTCTTCATCTTAAATGCCCAGACAATCCAGAAAACAGTCATCCCGATTGTGATGATAGTACCCAATATATCATAAATATTGTTTGATTCAGCGATATACCCGTAATTATAGGCATCACTCATAAAGCTGAATACATCCATAAAGACACCCCCATTGCAATCGCCAGATAAATGAACACTGAACTTTCAAATGGTTTCATTTTCAGCTCTGAATTAAAGGCATCAGTATTTTTTCAGGCCCACATTATCGGATAAATACCCGCAGTTAATATGCTGAGCAATACAAATTTACCGGTTCCCTGATTTGTGATTGACTTCAATGTGTTGATATTTTTCATTGCATACCTGTTGCTTTGAGTGAAGAATATACAGGAAGTCCCTGTTCTGTTGATTCATACCGATATAAATTGTGTCAGCAATTCCTGCCACAACTGTGCAAGATAATTTTTTCACTGTTACAATATATTTTATTCTGCAAATGTTACACTTCCGGCAATAAATAATAAAGCCACAGCAATACTTCGGCCCTTTATTCCGGAAAAACAAATAACATCAAAATAATGATTTACCAATCACATCAGATCATTATTATTTTTTTATAAAAATACACAGGTAACCCCGGTGGCACTATTCCGGATTTATCACTGCTGACAATTTCTGTCATTCAACGGGGCTATGATATGAAAAACCACAGGAGGCAGCATGTTTAAACCAAACAGCATTATTCTGTACGTCAGCGACGTTGAGAAAAGTACCCGTTTTTACACCAGACTTCTTAATGCAGAGCCTGTTGAACAATACAGTGAATTTTCTGTTTTTGCCTTATCGGACGATATGATATTAGGACTTCAGGCAAAATCCGGTATCGACCCTGCACCACAACCACATATTGGCGGTACGGAAATATGCATGTCAGATATCAGTAACCGGGAAGTTGATGAGATTTTCCGCAAATGGAGTGAACTGGGAGTGGAGATTATTATGAAACCCGTAATGCTGGATTTCGGCTATACTTTCGTGGCAACCGACCCCGATGGTCATCGCCTGAGAGTCTGTGCGACTGACACCACAAATATTGATTGATGATAATCTGTGATCTGATAAAATAACAGGGAATACACTCCCTGTTATTTTTTGCACAAACCAGTATCAGCAACATAAACCGTTGATGACCTGAATGAGGCTTTCGGGCATTCGATATATCCCTCAGATATAAGTTTTTTATCCATGTACATCGGACCGATTATTAATAAAATAAATGAAAAAATAGCCAAAGAAAGGAATATATAAAATAACACTTTGAAAAATTTATGCTTTTTAAGAAATTTTTCTTTATTTAAAAAAATCATGATACTGCCTGATGCAAAGTACAGTAACAATGGTACAGAAAGTATAAAAAACTGACCAATATGAACCTTGATAATATCTTTTTTATTTATATAGTCTGAAAAGTACACTACCGATAGCCATATATAAAAAACAGATAGCATAATCAGCAGCAATGCCATGAACGCTATATTATATTTTTTCTTCACCGGCTCATCCATGTCTCTGTTCCCTGAAAATGTACATCTATGATGAAAGTCATGTCCTGACTCGGTATACCGGTACATTATATTGAATTCTGTGCACCGTTCAGTTTTTGAGGCATTTTATCTCCGTTCCGGAAATTTTTGGGCATACTGTCATCTGTAACAGCCTTACCGGGTGTTACCAACCGATAAAAGCCGCTATAATCAGTTCCGGGAACACTGCCGGAAGCGGCAGAGAGTAACGTATAAGTGCAAGATATAAGTTACTGAATTTTAAATAATTTATATGGTGATAGCGATTATGGCGTTACTGATTACCGAACGTTGCATAAACTGCGATATGTGCGAACCTGAGTGCCCTAATGAAGCGATTTCAATGGGGGATTCTATCTATGAAATTAATCCTGATTTATGTACTGAGTGTGTCGGGCATTATGATAAACCGACCTGCCAGTCAGTCTGTCCGATTACCAACACCATTATTATCGATCCTGAACATACCGAAACACAGGAAATGCTGTGGGATAAGTTTGTGCTGATGTATCACGCCGATAAGATTTAAGCGTAATGATGCGCCCGCAGAGGGCGCAATTTCAGGTGTTTGTTTCGAGAATAACCGTAGCACAAGCGTAATGACGCTCGTCGGCAATAGAGACATGGTAGTGTGTGACTTCACGGGCGGCAGCCAGTTCTCCGGCATAGCCGAGAAAGGTCAGGTTAGGTTTGCCTAGTGAGTCATTACTGACTTCAAACTGGTTAAACGCCAGCCCCTGACGGATCCCGGTGCCCAGTGCTTTGGATGCCGCTTCTTTAACCGCAAACCGCTTGGCCAGAAAGCGCACCGGCTGTTTATGCTGCCGGTACACGTCCCATTCCGCGTCACTGAGGATCCGTTTTGCAAAGCGGTCGCCGGAACGCCCGATAACCGCTTCAATACGACTTATTTCAACAATATCTGTACCAATGCCGACAATTGCCATTAACGACGGGCTTCCCGCAGCAGGGTTTTCATATCCGCAACAGCAGCAGCCAGTCCGCTGAAGACCGCACGGCCGATGATCGCATGGCCGATATTCAGCTCATAAATCGCCGGCAGTGCCGCAACACGCTGGACGTTGTGATAGTTCAGACCGTGTCCGGCATTCACTTTCAGGCCCTTACCAGCCGCATAAGCAACCGCATCTTTGATACGGATAAATTCTTTGTCTTCTTCCTGAGACGTTTCCGCGTCCGCATAAGCGCCGGTGTGGATCTCAATAAACGGTGCGCCGACATCATCCGCAGCATCAATCTGGGTATGGTCAGGGTCGATAAACAGGGAAACTTTAATACCCGCTTCAGTCAGGCGTTTCACCGCACGGGCGATTTTTTCTTTCTGACCGGCAACATCCAGACCGCCTTCCGTAGTAACTTCCTGACGCTTTTCCGGTACCAGGCAGCAGAATGCCGGTCTGATACGGCAGGCGATATCGACCATTTCATCAGTGACCGCCATTTCCAGGTTCATACGGGTCTGAATGGTTTGTCTCAGCAGTTCCACATCACGGTCGGTGATATGACGGCGGTCTTCGCGCAGATGCACAGTGATACCTTCCGCCCCCGCCTGCTCTGCGACAAATGCCGCCTGAACCGGGTCAGGATAGTTGGTGCCGCGTGCATTACGGACAGTTGCAATGTGGTCAATGTTTACACCCAATAAAACTTCACTCATTTTTTATCATCCTCCGGGTAACTTTTGTTATTCAGTTTAACCTTTTTCAGACGAAGAGGAACCACTGCGGCCATTTTCTTTTGAAACCAACGGCGGGCGCACAAATTGACGAAATAATTCGCGGCTTTTCAATGGCTTTCCGCCGAGATAGGGTTTTAAAGCGATGCGGGTGAAGCGTTTGGCGGCACGTAAAGTTTCCGCATCCGGGAATTCCCGGGCGGCAAGTGCTTTCAGTTCACGGCCGGTGAAACTGCTGTTATCCACCACCAGGCTGGCGATAAAGCCTTTTTCCTCACGGTAACGGTACGTCATGGTATCAGAGACTTCCTGTCCGCTGCCTGCACAGTGAAGAAAGTCCACGCCGTAACCGATATGATGCAGCAGTGCCAGCTCAAACTGACGCAGTGCCTGTTCCGGTGTGGTGTCGCTGGCCGCGAGATACTGAAGGCAGCGCAGATAGTCAAAAAACAGAGCGGAATAGGTGACGCCGTTAGCCAGCACACGGGAGAGCAGCTCATTGATATACAGACCGCTGTAAAGGACAGTACCACTCAGAGGTAATGCGAGGGAAATAGGATCCGCATCACGCAGGGTTTTCAGTTCCCCGCGCCCGCCCCAGCGGATCAGAAGCGGCGTAAAGGGCTGTAATGCCCCTTTGAGACCTGAACGGCGGCGGCGCGCCCCTTTCGCCAGCAGGCGCTGCCGCCCTTCCTGTTCAGTGAATACATCCAGCATCAGACTGGTTTCACTGTAAGGGCGACTATGGAGTACAAATGCGCGCTGCCAGCCGTCCATTGGTGCGTTACTTCAGGTCGTCAACATAACCCAGGCTGCGCAGTGCACGTTCATCATCTGCCCAGCCGGCTTTGACTTTCACCCACAGTTCGAGGTGAACACGGGCATCAAACAGGCGTTCCATATCAATACGGGATTCCGTCCCGATAGTTTTGATACGGCTGCCTTTGTTGCCGATAACCATTTTTTTCTGGCCTTCGCGTTCAACGAGGATCAGACCGTTGATCTGAAATACGCCGTTGTCCTGCACAACAAACTGTTCGATTTCCACAGTCACCGAGTACGGCAGTTCATCGCCGAGGAAACGCATCAGTTTTTCACGGATGATTTCAGAGGCCATAAAACGCTGTGAACGGTCAGTGATGTAATCTTCCGGGAAGTGGAACGGTGCCTGCGGAATGTGCTGACGCACGATGTTCGCAATGGTATCGACGTTCATTTTCTTCTCGGCACTGAGCGGCACCACGTCGAGGAAATCCATCTGCTGGCTGAGGAACGCAATATGCGGCAGCAGTTTGGTTTTATCTTCCACGTTGTCCACTTTGTTGATGGCAAGCAGTACAGGGCAGCGCAGAGAGCGGACTTTATTCAGTACCATCTCATCATCCGGCGTCCAGTTGGTGCCTTCAACCATGAAAATCACCAGCTCAACATCACCGATGGAGCTGCTGGCCGCACGGTTCATCAGGCGGTTGATTGCCCGTTTCTCCTCAATATGCAGCCCCGGGGTATCCACATAGATAATCTGGTAATTATCCTGTGTATCGATCCCCATAATGCGGTGCCGCGTGGTCTGCGGTTTCCGCGAGGTAATAGAGACTTTCTGCCCCAGTAACTGGTTCAGTAAGGTGGATTTGCCCACATTGGGACGTCCGACTATCGCGACAAAGCCGCAATAGGTGTTTTCTTCGCTCATTCAAGCTCCAACAAAATTAATGCTTGTTCCGCCGCGGCCTGTTCGGCTTTCCGGCGGCTGGAACCGGTTCCTTTTACCGGCTGTTCAACACCGCTGATTTGGCAGTGAATGGTGAACTCCTGATCGTGAGCTTCACCTTTTACCTGAACAACCAGGTAGTTCGGCAGAGGCAGATGCCGCCCCTGAAGGTATTCCTGTAACCGGGTTTTCGGGTCTTTTTGTTTATCCCCGGGCGAGATTTCGTTCAGTCTGGATTCATACCAGCTGAGGATAATCCGCTCAATTGTCTGAATATCACTGTCGAGAAAAATCCCGCCAATCAGGGCTTCGACGGTATCCGCGAGGATCGATTCACGGCGGCTGCCGCCGCTTTTCAGTTCCCCGGGCCCCAGGCGCAGACATTCGCCGAGGTTAAATTCGCGGGCCAGTTCCGCCAGGGTATTTCCGCGCACCAGTGTGGCGCGCATCCGGCTCATATCCCCTTCATCCACTTTCGGGAAGCGGTGATATAAATCATTGGCAATAACAAAACTTAAAATAGAATCGCCGAGAAATTCCAGGCGTTCGTTATGTTTGCTGCTGGCACTGCGGTGAGTGAGTGCCTGCATTAATAAGTCCTGACGGGTAAAAGTATAGCCGAGTTTTCGCTGCAGCTGGTTTATCACTATCGGGTTCATGTGCGACCAAAAATTAGGATGTTTATAAAACGCACACGCAACAGACCTGTAGCCGCGAAAAGCCGCGATACAAAACTGTTGCGTTTGCACTGGCTCCCCGTATACCGGGGAGCCAATCATTTTGCGGGGCATATTCTACACTGTGATTACAGGTAATGCTCAGCAAATTCTGTTTTTTCTATTCTATCCGTCCGAAACGGCTCAGGCGCAGACCGGTAGGCCATTCACCTTCCTGTTTTTCAAGGCTTAACCAGATAAAGCTTGCACGGCCGACCAGGTTTTGCTCAGGCACAAATCCCCAGACGCGGCTGTCCGCACTGTTATCGCGGTTATCACCCATCATAAAGTAATGCCCTTCCGGCACCACCCAGGTGTACTCCGGTAATCCCGGCTGACGGAACAGGCGCTGCCCGCTGATGCTGTCCGGGGTGATTTCCGGAACAGTCAGAATATGGTGAGCAACCGGCCCCAGGTTTTCAATCCGTTCCGCCTGACGACGATAACCGACTTCCATATCATCTTCGATAGGGAACTGACGTGCGCCGCCACTCATAAAGGAGCCGCCCAGCGGGGATTTTTCCCAGCGGATAGCCCACTCGCTTTCATACTCCTGACCATAGGTGACCGGCAGGGTTTCACAGCTGCTCTGGTCTTTGGTACAGCCCGGATAGACCTGTAACTCTTTGGCATACGGGTCATAAACAACTTTATCGCCCGGCAGGCCAATCACACGTTTGACATAATCGACACGCGGATCTTCCGGATATTTAAACACGACAATATCACCGCGCTTCGGCTCCCCGGTTTTGATCAGGGTGGTCTGCGTGATCGGGTCTTTTAACCCGTACGCGTATTTTTCCACCAGCATAAAGTCGCCGATTAACAGCGTCGGCATCATGGACCCGGACGGGATCTGGAACGGCTCATAAATAAATGAGCGCACGATCAGGACAATCGCCAGCACCGGGAACAGGGATGCGGTACCTTCCACCCAGCCCGGTTTGGCCACAGTCTCAGCCAGATGGGCCTGATCCATGGTTCCTTCAGTCAGCTCCGCCATGCGCGCCAGTTTTTTCTTACGGGCCGGCTGAATTTTAAATTTATTCACCGCCCAGATGATCCCGGTAACCAACGTTGCCAGGGTCAGGATCAGCGCAAAGGTGTTCGCCATTATGTCTCCTTACAACCTGCTGAATGATTAATCTTTGCCGACATGGAGAATGGCTAAAAACGCTTCCTGCGGTAACTCAACGTTACCGACCTGTTTCATGCGTTTCTTACCGTCTTTCTGTTTCTGCAACAGTTTCTTCTTACGGCTGACGTCACCGCCGTAGCATTTCGCCAGAACGTTTTTACGCAGCTGTTTCACTGTTGAACGCGCAATAATATGCATACCGATGGCAGCCTGGATCGCGATATCAAACTGCTGACGAGGGATCAGGTCTTTCATCTTCTCCACCAGCTCACGGCCGCGGTACATAGAATTATCGCGGTGCGTAATCAGTGCCAGTGCATCCACCCGCTCACTGTTGATAAGGATATCAACACGCACCATGTCAGACGCCTGGAAACGTTTGAAGTTGTAATCCAGTGATGCGTAGCCGCGTGAGGTGGATTTCAGGCGATCGAAGAAATCGAGCACCACTTCCGCCATCGGAATTTCATAGGTCAGAGCAACCTGATTACCGTGATAAACCATATTGGTCTGCACACCGCGTTTTTCGATACACAGGGTAATCACGTTACCGAGGTATTGCTGCGGCAGCAGCATATGACATTCCGCAATCGGCTCGCGCAGCTCTTCAATATTGTTGAGCGGCGGCAATTTGGACGGGCTGTCGACATAGACGATTTCACCGCTGGTGGTTTCCACTTCATAAACAACGGTCGGCGCGGTGGTGATCAGATCGAGGTCATATTCACGCTCCAGACGCTCCTGGATAATCTCCATATGCAGAAGACCCAGGAAGCCGCAGCGGAAACCGAAGCCCAGTGCGGTAGAGCTTTCCGGCTCATAGAACAGGGAAGCATCGTTGAGGCTCAGTTTACCAAGTGCATCACGGAAAGCTTCATAGTCATCAGAACTGACCGGGAACAGACCCGCATAGACCTGAGGTTTGACTTTTTTAAAGCCCGGCAGCGGTTTATCCGCCGGTGCGCGTGCGCCGGTTAACGTATCGCCGACCGGTGCCCCGAGAATGTCTTTAATCGCACAGACCACCCAGCCGGCTTCACCGCATCTGAGGATCTCTTTATCGACCTGTTTTGGTGTGAAGATCCCGAGGCGATCTGCGTTATACACCTGGCCGGTGCTCATCACTTTGATTTTGTCGCCTTTGCGCAGTGTGCCGTTTTTAATCCGGATCAGAGACACAACCCCTAAATAGTTATCAAACCAGGAGTCAATAATCAGTGCCTGTAACGGCGCATCAGGGTCACCTTCCGGCGGCGGAATATCACGTACCAGGCGTTCGATCACATCGGTCACGCCCACACCGGTTTTCGCCGAGCAGCGCACCGCATCGGCGGCTTCAATCCCGACGATATCTTCAATCTCTTCCGCCACCCGCTCCGGGTCGGCAGCAGGCAGGTCAATTTTGTTCAGAACCGGGACAACTTCCAGGTTCATTTCCATCGCTGTATAGCAGTTTGCCAGCGTCTGCGCCTCAACCCCCTGCCCCGCATCAACCACCAGCAGCGCCCCTTCACAGGCAGCCAGTGAACGGGAGACCTCATAAGAAAAGTCAACGTGTCCCGGGGTATCGATAAAGTTGAGCTGGTACGTTTCACCATTCTGTGCGGTGTAATCCAGCGTCACGCTCTGTGCTTTGATGGTAATGCCGCGTTCGCGTTCCAGATCCATTGAATCCAGAACCTGCGCTGCCATTTCACGGTCGGATAAGCCGCCGCAAATCTGAATAATGCGATCTGATAACGTGGATTTACCGTGATCGATATGAGCAATAATGGAAAAATTTCGGATGTGGTTGATTTTCAAGATAAAATTCTTCTTTGTAATGCCCTATAAAACTAGCTTTGGACACCTGTAAGGACTCAAAGCCAACACTCTATATTGCTGGTTAATAGACTTATTGGCAGCATTCTACATGCTACAGACACTCAACTCAAAGAAACGTTCATTTTACCGCAGAAAAAACCGGGCCCGGCGAATAATCCATACGGATCGCATTCGTTTTGTCATTTCACCGACACCACTTTTTATATAAATAAAATTGATGATAAAAGCAAAACAATAAAATCAGCTCATTACTCCCGCTCGCGTAATATCTTTTTTTATGATTAATAATCATATAGATAATTAATTTCCATCAAAATCAGCACATCATGCTAATCGTTCTGATTGACTATCCTCATTCCAAAACCGACACTCAATTTCAGTAATATATATCAATGATTTCATTTTTTTAGAAATATAACACCGGTAAACAATGAATTTAAGGAGTACTACAAGGTACACACTTATGTCATTAACTAAATTTCATATTTAGGAGGCCATTATCAATGGATCAAATAACCCGAATTCTTGAAAAACTGAATCAGCAACGCAGCGGTGAAACAACCGTGACACTGGCAGATTTTATGCCGATGTCCCTTGCAGAGATCCGCAGCCAAAACACAGGCCGGTTATCGCGTGAAGAAGCACAGTTACTACACCGTGCAGCGCAAAAAGAAAAGCAAAACAACATTCTCTATACCGCCCGGATGCTGACCCGCGCTAACCCGCTGCTGAAAAAAGAAATGAATACTGCCCGTTATTACGGCGCCACCCCATATGGCTATGATAATATTATTCCGCCGCGTGCAGAGAAATTTGTCGCACCCGGCGCCGTCTCTTCCATGTTTTCCCCTGCCGGTTATCTGACTGAGCTGTACCGTGAAGCACGGGGACTGCATCCAAAAGACAGTGACCGTAATCTGGATAAGCGCCGTCCGGACCTGGCAAAACTGGTGCTCTCTCAGGACAATCTGGATAACGAAATCTCTGCTCTGTCACTGGCTAATGAGCAACTGGAAACGGCGCTGATGGCGCAAACCGGTAAGACAGACAAAAACAAATATTATGAAACCCTGGCGACCTCCCGCCGCAGTGGTGTAACCCCGTATAACGCGCCGTTTGAGGGAATACATAATGCCCTGGCACAGCGGAATTTTGTCCTGCCGGATAATATTCTCAGCAACCCTGCGAAGTTTGCCATACTGGCGGCATACGACGCCGGTATCTCACCAAAGTTATATAACATACTGACAGAAGACACAGAGTCATTAACCGGCTCCGATCTGGAAAAGTCTCTCAAAAGAAACTTCCCGAAGGTTAAGATTAAAGACCTGATGACTCTGGATGCGCTGGCCAATTATTATGAGCTTCCGGCAGATGACATTCAGGCCCTTGTTGCTGCCGAAATAACAGGCCGGTTACCAACACCGGATGTGTATAACGGTGATAATAAACTGGTAATACCGGTAATAAGCACTGACGGAAACATCACATTCAGTGAACTGGCCAAAACACAGAGTGATGAAAAACAGGCAGACTATATTGATTTAATTCCGCAGGGTGGTAATCAGTTTTTAGTTAATTTTAGTGTAAAGGAAACCATAAAAGACGCGCCGCATTTTAGTATAGGCTATGGTAAATCGTTTGATAACCTGGCAGATAAAAATGGTTTTGTTCCTCTCGCCGGGGAGCACTACAGTATCCCCGTCACACTGGATGCTGAGCTTCTGGAAGCAGAGACTGAAATCGGCATCACCAGAAAAAAACCAGAACCTGCCAGCGACGGGAACCATTACACCTCAGCCACCTTCACCATCCATCCCAATGCAGAACCGGGTATATGGCTCCTCAGACTCAACAAAACACTGCGTCTGGCAAAAGTCAGCGGTATGACCCCGCACGAAACACAACATGCATTAATCCACGTAAGAAATGATTCAAGCGAATACGAATTACGCCGTTTCACCGAAACGCTGCTTTACCGTAAACGTTACGGTATTGATACTGAAACAGCATTAATGCTGTGTAACGCCGGTATCAGCAGAGTCAGCTATGACGGGCAGATCAGCCATTTTGACCGCCTGTTTAATAATCCGCCGCTGAATGGTGTAACTTACACTTTAGGTGGTGATGATATGCCGATGGAACCGGATGCCGAAGACCCGCGTCGTGAAGTCCTGAAACGCGCTTTCCGGGTAGATAATACCGGTTTGTGGCAACTATTTGTTATCACAAATCGTAGAAACAAATCCAAAACTATCGAAAACAAGACAGAAAAACTTCGTGGTCTGTTATTTGTTCGTCTGCTGGCGGATGTGCACAACCTGACAGTAGCACAACTGGATGCTCTGCTGCAGATTTCCCCTTACAGTTCAATGAACGTTTACGATTTAGATGGCAAAATACGCCAGGGAATGCTCTCTTTTCTGTCCCGGATCACCCAATGGCTGAATACACAAAATATCACGGTTGAACAACTGATGCTGCTGCTGGATAAAATATCTCCGGCGGCGCCGACCAAAGAGATGCAGGTCCTGCTGGATCTCCTGCGTAACGGTGGTATTGACAAAACCAATACAAAAACGCTGTATACCACCATGGCACCGGTGATTACTGCAGCTATGCAACTGGACGTCACGGAATCAGGGGAAGCTCTGCTGCGCTGGCTGGATAACAATCATACCGCAGGGATACCCACCACCACCGGGGCCTGGAAGCTTATTATCAAAAAAGCGCCGTCTGATGACGAAAAGAAAAAATTGGCGGCATGGTGCCAGGCACTGGCACAGCGTGCATTGACAATTCGTACCTTTACACTCAGTAATGCCGAACTTCAGACATTGTCACAGGGTGCACCGGCCGGAACCATTACTGAACTGTATAACATCAGTGATTTCCATAACCTGATTAACCGCTGCGGTGGACAGGCCGGTACGGTACTGGATGCACTGCAAAGCGGGACACTGACAGTTAAAATTCTGGCACAAGCACTGAATCTGTCAGAAGAGGTGATTACTCAGGCACTGACACTGGCCGGACAAAAACCGGAACTGACCACATGGGCACAGCTGGCCACATTGCCGCCACGGCTGGATTTGGCAGATACCCTGCATATCACCCCGAAAGATATCACCACTCTGCTGACAGTGTCTGAAAATGCGAAACCTTCTTATACAGACCTCTCCGCACTGGCCGGATTGTTACAGGCCGGTCTGAGCGAACAACAGACCAAACAACTGCAAAATCAGTCTGAGCCGCGCCGCAATGAAGCCCTCAGCGGGGAGTACCGCTCTCTGGTTATGAACAACCCGGTGGCAGACCGTGATGATATCTGGCGTAATCTGCTGGTGGACGGAAAAGTCAGCGCTGAAATCACCACCACCCTGCTGGCAGATGCCATCGCCGGTATTCAGCTCTATATTAACCGCACTATTGCCGGTGATGAGCCGGGTGCTGACAGTGACGCTCTTGAGCGTCAGTTCTTTAAAGACTGGGATGCCTGTAATAAACGCTACAGTACCTGGGCGGGTGTGTCTCAGTTAGTCTATTACCCTGAAAACTTCGTTGATCCGACCCTCCGTACCGGTCAGACCGGGATGATGAACACCATGCTGGAGCAGCTTTCACAAAGTGAGCTCAACAAAGATACCCTGGAAAACGGCTTCCGCCAGTACCTGACCGCCTTTGAGCAGGTCGCTGACCTGAAAGTAGTCAGCGGTTATCATGATACGGTTAATATTAATCAGGGTAACACCTGGTTTATCGGTACCAGCCAGACTGAGCCGAAAAAATATTACTGGCGCAAAGCCGATCACAGTAAATGTCAGAATGGCCGTTTTGCCGCCAATGCCTGGAGTGACTGGAAAGAAATTACCTGTGCGGTGAATCCTTATGGGGATATGGTGCGTCCGGTGATTTTCCATTCACGTCTTTATTTGTTATGGATTGAAAAACAAGTACAGAAAGATAACACCGGTAAAGATACGGCATCTTTTACCCTGAAGCTGACACATGTCAAATATGATGGCAGCTGGGCTTCGCCGTTCAGTTATGATATTACTGAAAAAAACATATCCGAGTGGAAAAAAACGGGTCTGTACTGTGCCGCCAGCCAGGAAGATAATTCACTGCTCATTGCCTGGTATCAAATAGAAAAGGAAACACAGCCCAATAGCTTCGGGCTACATATTCAGCCGGACATGAGCTGTAAAAAAGAACCGAATATAGCAGGGATATTAGCCACGGTTACCCATCAATTAGATACAGAAACTACCGTCAGGGTAAACACCCTCCTGAATCGTATATCCTCTTTCGAATTTACCCTGGAAAAACAAGAGGGGAATAAAGAAATTGATCTGGTCATCTCCCATGGCGACTATACTGTCAAAACTGAAAACAGTATATCTGCACTGATATTGAACCCTACTGCTTATATTAACATCACCCCCTATAAATTATTTAATTATATTCCTGATTTTTATCGCAAGAAATATATTACTCATCTTAACTCTCATTCCGGTACGGTTTATGCTCCGGAATCAAAAAAAATGGAGCCTGCCGATAATTCTATATCCGATAAGATTAACGCTTGTGCCATATATACTTATAATAACCAGCCACCGAAAAAACATATTTCTCTTTCCATTGGTAGAATTTATCCGCTAATTACTCCTCTTGAGCTGGTAGGCCGTAAACTCGCGAGTTTCTTTATAAAGCACGCAGAAACATCAATGTTGTATTTTACATATGGAGATGTTACCGACGATAGGTTAACGTTGGAGGAAGATAAATATACTATCAGCACTGGTGAAAAAAAACTGGGCACGCTTAGCTTGGGCAAAATGATAGCACAAGTCAAAACAATCAGTTCAGATGATATCTCCATTGAGATTGAACTAAATAGTACGAAATTTGAAACAATAACAGGTAGTGACGTCGGACTCCGGCCACCATTATACCCGACAGTCTCAAGAGAAACACTGGCATTCCCGTTTGGGAAACTGTCTATAACCATTCCCGCTGGTGCAGATATTAATAACCTGGATTGTACTATAAAAGTCAGGTTCAAGAATACAGATGTTCTTGCAGCTACTACCACTTATAAACTGGTTATAAAAAAAACTGATCCAGTTCAAAAAGTCATCTCCCTGTACACCACGCCGGACGGCGCTCAATATATGGAATGGGATGGTTACCGTACCCGGTTAAACACACTGTTCACCCGCCAGTTAATTGAGCGTGCCAATAACGGAATTGACGCAATATTATCCCCTGAAACCCAGTATCTGCCTGAACCGAAACCGGGACAGGGCACCTATGTCACACTGACACTGAAACCGTATGACAAGAATACCCACGGCACTAACCGGGCATTTACGATTTATTACAGCAATGATGCCACAGGCTCCGGCAAATTTCCTGTTTACAGTGGCTCACTCAGTGTTACCGATAATACAGAAGTAAAATTATTTATTCCGCTGATTAAACCCGGAAAAAATGCGGTGAGTCAGTCTGCTGGTGCGCAGCAGGATACTTTATATCTCAATGCTACATACCAGAAAGAAGCAACAAAACAAATCCTGCTGTTCCGTACCGATAATAATCCTGAAGGCTGGACATTGGATAAAAGCGTTAACAACGGCACCTTCGCCGGCCTGGCAGAAAACGGCGTCACCGGTTTATTACAATCCGGTGAACCGATGGATTTCAGCGGTGCCAATGCCCTTTATTTCTGGGAATTGTTTTATTACACTCCGATGATGGTAGCAACGCGTCTGTTGCAGGAGCAAAACTTTACCGAAGCTAACCGCTGGTTAAGCTATATCTGGCAGCCTGCTGCAAGCGGTGCCGGTGACTGGCGCGTGCGTCCGCTGAAAGAAGACACGTCCTGGAACGCCGACCCGCTGGATTCGGTTGATCCCGATGCGGTCGCCCAGAATGATCCGATGCATTACAAAGTCAGCACCCTGATGAAACTGCTGGATCTGCTGATTGCCCGTGGTGACAAAGCTTACCGCATGCAGGAACGCGATACCCTTAATGAAGCCAAAATGTGGTATATGCAGGCGCTGGGGCTGCTCGGGGATAAACCTGTCAGCATTTTCAGCAATGGTTGGGAAAATCCGTCACTAAGCAATGCAGCAGATAAAACTCAGGCAAAACAGTTTCATGACGAAATCAGCCGTATCCGCAGCGGCGGTCTGCTGCCTGACGTCCGCACTGCTAATACCCTGACCGGATTGTTCCGGCCACAGCAAAACGAAAAACTGCTCGGCTACTGGCAGATGCTGGAAATGCGCCTGTTTAACTTGCGTAATAATCTCTCCATTGATGGTCAGCCGTTATCGCTGCCGGTCTTTGCCGCACCGGCAGACCCGGCCGCACTGCTCAGTGCCGCAGCCGCAGCCTCCGGTGGCAGCAAACCTTTACCGTCTGCTGACATCCCGGCAATGCGCTTCCCGCAGGCACTGGACAGTGCACGTTCACTGACCGGGCAGCTGATGCAGTTCGGTTCCACCCTCCTGGGGCTGATTGAGCGCCGGGATGCGGAGGCGATGAGTGAACTGCTGCAAAACCAGGCCGGTGAGCTGATGCTCTCTTCCCTGCGTATGCAGGAACAGGCTCTCACCGAACTGGATGCCGAGAAGAAAACACTGGAACAGAGCCGTGCCGGTGCACAGTCCCGCGTTGACAGCTACCGCGCCCTGTATGATGAAAATGTCAGTGCGGAAGAAAAACGGACCATGGATCTGTACCTCTCTTCCGCAATACTGAGCACCTCCATTGGCGTGCTGGATATGGCCGCCGCCGCTGCCGATATGGCTCCGAACATCTTCGGCGTGGCCGTGGGGGGCAGCCGCTGGGGCGGTATCCCGAAAGCAATTGGTGCAGGTATGAGCCTGGCAGCCTCCGCCACCAAAATTACTGCGGATAATATCAGCCAGTCTGAAGCATGGCGCCGCCGCCGTCAGGAATGGGAAATCCAGAAAAATAATGCCGAATCTGAAGTGAAACAGATTGATGCCCAACTGGAAGCCCTGGCCGTCCGCCGCACCGCCACAGAGATGCAGCGCGAACACCTGGAAATCCAGCAGGCGCAGACTCAGGCACAACTGGAATTCCTGCAGCGCAAATTCAGTAATAAAGCGCTCTACAGCTGGCTGCGCGGCCGTCTGGCATCCATCTATTACCGCTTCTATGACCTGACAGCGGCACGCTGCATGATGGCGGAAAAAGCTTACGCATGGCAGACCAATGATACGGCTACCCGCTACATCAAATCAGGCGCATGGCAGAGCAATAACGCCGGGCTGATGGCCGGGGAATCTTTGCTGCTGAACCTGGCAGAGATGGAACAGGCATGGCTGAAACGGGATAGTCGCTCACTGGAGGTCACCCGTACTGTTTCTCTGGCGGCAGTGTACCGTACTGACAATGTGACTCTGGCAGAAGGAATTGCTGACCTCCTGAAAGGTAATGGCAGCGGGAATATACCGGCATCAACCGGGCTTTCAATGACCGCCGATAACCAATTGCATGCCGCGTTCAATCTGAAAGCACTGAACATTAAAGATGACTACCCTGAGGCTCTGGGCACAACACGCCGTATCAAACAGATCAGTGTGACATTACCGGCACTCGTAGAGCCCTATCAGGATATGCGGGCCATATTCCGCTATGGCGGTAACTCGTTGCCGGCCGGCTGCAAAGCCATTGCGCTATCCCACGGTATCAATGATGACGGCCTGTTCCGGCTTGATTTCAATGACGGCCGCTGGCTGCCGTTTGAAGGTATCCCGGTGGATGATGATAACAGCCTGACCCTGAGCTTCCCGGACGCAACCGGTGAGAAGCAGAAACCACTGCTACTCAGCCTGACCGACATCATCATTCATATCCGTTACACCATTTGTTAATTTTTATCCTGGCGACAAGCTGCGGGTATCAGATTGTCGCCAATAAAAACAACCCGCAGTGATCAATAACAGCCTGTCATTCAGGCTGTTATTTTTTTATTCATACTGCAGACGGGTGACTTTACCCGGCGTGCAGTCAAAATTGATCGCGCGGGCGATAGCCTGTCCCTGCTCCTGAGAAAATGCCGGATTCGTGACCGGGCTGAACATATCAGCATAATCAAGACTGACTTTGCCGTAAATAAACCCGCCTATAAGGGGATTATTCACTGAATACATTTGCGGCAGCATTGCCATCATTGAGGATACCGGCACACCGATAAGGTGCTTTTCAAGATCACCTTCCTGTATTGTGTCCTGAGGATAAAACCACAATGGCGTACTGATAAAAAAGCGGGCATTATCATTCATGTTGGTCAGGATATATCTGACCAGCTCAATGGCGGTATCTCTGTCCAGATGCTCAATCACATCCGGCAGACAAATAACATCATATTTGGCAAATAATTCCTGCGGGATATCCTGTGCCAGTCCGTGCCAGACATTCCGGTACCAAAACCGATATCCAGCACATTTACGGAAAGCTGAGTCATCAGGTCAGTTAACTGAAAAACCAACCCCCGGGGAGAGGCGGAGCTCCCGGCACTGATCCCCTGAAACATTTTTTGTCTGCATGAAAAACGGTAATCCTTTACTGTCTGTACCAGCATTACTGCCCTCACTAATCAGGATATTTTCTTACACGGAAGTTCCTCATGCTACCTGAGCAGCATAAGAAAAATATAGGAATCACTGACATTCCCGCGGTAAAAAAAATGCCGGTCAAATCATGACCGGCATACTTCACAACAGGAGAGCCCGGATAAATCAGGACTCACATATATCAATGCTGAGCTCTGACGGCGGCAGGCCTATTTGCAGGATGACCGGCTCATAATCCGCTGAGCCGCTCCAGTGGCGGGCAATTTTACGCGCCAGCAGGAACCCTGCTGCGCCGCCCAGCAGACCACCCGCGAGAACCGCAGACTGACTTTCCGTCAGTGCCTGCACCAGCCCCGCACCGGCAAATAAACCCAGCAGCGGCGTGAGATACACCAGCATTGCCGAGCGCAGCAGGCTGCCTTCCGGGATCCCGACTTCCACTTTCTGGCCGGTCACCAGCGGTTCACTGACCGGAATTTCAAGCTGATGCTCCGCTTCCGGCCCCAGTTTATTCAGCAGATAAGAGCCGCATGCCGCCCGGGCTTTGCAACTGCCGCATCCGGCAGATGACCCGTAACGCAACACCGCACGCCCGTCCTGCCAGCGCACCACGGTTGCCCACTCTTTTACCATATTAACCTCCGCTGAATGTCACACCGTCAGCTATCTGCCGGGCTGTCGCCGGGGGCAGTTCGCCAAAGACAGTGATCTCATTATCACCTTTACGTATGGTGTACAGCGTACGCGAACCCTGGCGCATTGTCTGTTGATTTTCTGGTGTCTTCACCGCTTTGGCGACATTCACGGAAAATGAGAACAGGCCGTCACTGAACATCACGGTCTCAACCCATTCCTGCTCACCCACTTGGCGGCGGTTGCGGGTCATTTCTTTAAACCCGTTCGGCAGACGCATCACATCCCAGTCAAATTTGATCTTTTCCGGCTGCGGAATAGCCAGTACCGGTGGCATAGTGACAGACTGTACCGCTTTCAGTGCTTCTGTCACACTGCTGTTATTCACGGAAGCAGAAACCACGCGGAACTGTTCGAGTGAGACATTATTCTGATCCAGCAGGTCCACCTGTAACGGCAGGCCGGTTTCTTCATCTGCGACCACAATATAATTGTAACGTGAGTTATCTTTTGAGGTGATGCGCACGACCCGTCCCGGATGATCGCCGATATGGATCCGTCCGACATCAATAAAATTGTAATAGGCTTTCAGCGCATTGAAGTCCGCAAAAATAATCGACGGCAGATAATCAACAATGTGATTACCGCTCAGGCTGAATGAATCCAGCCCCGGCTCATAGTAGCTGATCTCCTGACCACGCTGGACAATTTCCCGGCGGGAGCTGTCCATCTGCATAATCTGGGCGACAGGCTGACCATCCATAACCGCATAGCGGTAACGGACCGGCGTGATACCTTTCGGGGAGATGGTGATAAAAGAGAGTTCATAACTGAGTGTGCGGGAAGCGTTACCCATATTCTGCAGCAACGCCTCAGCACTTTGTTGTGCTGAGGCCGGTGCTGCGAGTAACAGGCTGCCCGTCAGAAAAGCAACGGATAACCAGATTCGTTTCATTACTACTGCTGTGGTTGTGAAGACACGCGACCCTGTTCCGGGGTGGCTGTCTGTTTAACTTCAGGCTGACCATCCGTGTGTACACGGCGATCCAGTTCATACTGCTGGAAAATCGCATTCAGACGCGCACCGCGCTCCTGATCAAAACGGGTTTGCGGGGCAAGACCGGCGCCGTTTTTCAGATCGAGGCTGACAGGTGACGCACTGCCCATAAACGGAACGGTATTGAATGCGGATGCATCACCGTTAACCACGCTCTCTGTGCCGTCGGTATTATAGTGCTGAACACCGATAATCACGGCCAGTGATACACAGGCTGCCATACCGATTTGTGTTAACTGACTGGCCCACGGGCGCAGTTTTGCCACAAATCCGTAATCACGCCATGTTTTCGGTTCAGGCTGAGACTCAGGGATCGCCTGAGGTGCGATATAAACCGGCTCCTGCGCCAGTGCTTCAGCTACCCGTGACGCAATATCAAAATGCATAACATCCGGCAGGTCGCCGCGCATGGTATCACGGATAAGGTGATAACCAGCCCATTCTGCCTGCAGATCTGCATCCTGTGTCAGTGCGGTAACCACTTCACTGTCAAGAGTTTCTCCGTCCATCAGTGCGGAAAGTGTCTCTTTTTGCATGCCTACGTTCCCTTCAGTGTGATTTAAGTGCTCACTGATTTTGTATCAGTGGCTGAACTTTATTATCGATGGCTTCGCGTGCGCGGAAGATACGGGAACGAACCGTGCCGACCGGGCAATCCATAATCTCAGCTATTTCTTCATAGCTCAGACCATCGAGCTCACGCAATGTAATCGCCGTTTTCAAATCCTCAGGTAAGGAATCGATCGTGCGGAAAACCACCGCTCTTAATTCTTCAGACAACATTAAGTTCTCAGGGTTCGAAATTTCTTTTAACGCCCCTGAGGATTCAAAATTCTCAGCATCTCCGGCATCCACATCACTGGACGGCGGGCGGCGCCCCTGAGCAACCAGGTAATTCTTTGCTGTATTGACCGCAATACGGTACAGCCAGGTATAAAATGCACTGTCACCGCGAAATGACCCGACTGCGCGGTACGCCTTAATAAAGGACTCCTGCGCCACATCCGGAACATCACTCTGCGGAACATAACGGGATACCAGACTCGCCACCTTGTGCTGATAACGTACCACCAGCATATTAAAGGCTTTCTGATCCCCTTTCTGTACCCGATCAACCAGCATTTGATCCGTTAACTGCTCGCTCATTCGCAGTGTTATCTCCCGAAGCTCAGCTTCACCATTCTCTTTCCTGTTTCGCTTCACTTCATCATGAGCAAGCGATACTTTGAGTCAGCTAAAATAGCGAAGTTCATTTTTCTTTTAAAAAAATTACAAAAAAGGATCCTTTTTGTGATCCTCACTACATATTTTCCGGATAAATCCTGCGTATTTATCCGCAGCCTGTTTTTCCGGCAATTAACGTTACAGATTACCACGTTTTCAGCGGTAATCCCTCTGATAATCACGGAAAATTGCCGCAGGACAGTGTAAATATCCTGTAAAATCCGCTTTTGACTGAAAAAAGCACCGCCGTAACCGCTACAATGACGCAGTTCAGTATTTCAGATAAAAACCGGTGATAAATGATTTGAAATCAGCGCTGTAACGGCCCTCTTCCGTTTTAATACTCATCGTTTTGTGCAGCGCACTGACCGGACGGCGCGATAAGGCGATTAATGTCCGGTGAAAAGGGGTATCCGGTTTATCTGACACGGCAATCTGTGTGTGCAGAAACCAGTTCTGCTCACCGGCGGCGGCAATAAAACTCTGTCCGGTGGTGTACGGCAGCACCACACAGAACAGACCGTCCGGCGTGATAAGCTGTGCCGCATGCCGCAGCAGCTGAGGATGTTCCAGTGATGTGGTGTAACGGGCAGTTTCCCGGGCACTGTCACGGCAGGCGACCGCCGGGGCAAAATACGGCGGATTACTGACAATAAGCGCATAACGGGATTCCGGACAGGCAGCGGTAAACTCACCGATATCCTGATGAAACACCTGCATCCGGTCGCTCCACGGTGACGCGAGGAAATTCTCTGCGGCCTGCGCTGCAGCGTCAGCATCAATATCCACCGCATCAATCCGTGTATCCGGCAATGACCGCTGCGCCAGCATCAGCGCCACCAGCCCGCTGCCGGTACCGATATCCAGAATACGGCGGGCATTTTCACACGGTGCCCAGCCACCGAGCAGCACCCCGTCGGTACCGACTTTCATGGCACAACGGTCGTGGGCCACAAAAAATTGTTTGCAGGCAAAACCACGGCGGCGCGGAGGTTGTTTTTCGTTTGTCATCATCACTGAACTGTTTGTCTGTTAAAATAAAGAAAACCCGGCGACAGGATACGGACTTCTGCCCGCAGAAGAAAGTCCCGCACGCTGACAACTATTTTTGATGAAGATCCTGTCCAAGCCGTTTATAATCAGCGGTCCAAACAGAGGTATATAATGACTGCAACTACTTTTTCTGAACTTGAACTGAACGATGAACTGATCCGCGCACTGGATGCCAAGGGCTATGAGCGCCCGACCGCCATCCAGGAAGCCACTATTCCGGCTGCGCTGGATAATCGTGATATTCTGGGTTCAGCCCCGACCGGCACCGGCAAAACTGCCGCTTATCTGCTGCCGGCCATTCAGCACCTGTCTGACTTCCCGCGTAAAAAATCCGGGCCGCCACGCGTGCTTATTCTGACCCCGACCCGCGAACTGGCTATGCAAGTGGCGGATCAGGCCAGAGAATTCTGTCAGTTCACCCATCACGATGTCGCCACCATCACCGGCGGCGTAGCTTATATGAACCACGCCGAAGTGTTCAGTGAGAACCAGGATATTGTTGTCGCGACCACCGGGCGTCTGCTGCAGTATATAAAAGAAGAGAACTTTGACTGCCGCGCGGTTGAGATCCTGATCCTCGACGAAGCTGACCGCATGCTGGACATGGGCTTTGCCAACGATATCGAAACCATCGCCGGTGAAACCCGCTGGCGCACACAGACTATGCTGTTCTCCGCCACCCTCGAAGGTCAGGCTATCCGCGATTTCGCCAAACGGATCCTGAACGAGCCGGTTGAGATCGAAGCTGACCCGTCACGCCGTGAGCGCAAAAAAATCCAGCAGTTCTACCTGCGTGCCGATGACCTGGAGCACAAGAAAGCCCTGCTCGCACATTTGCTGAAACAACCGGATGTCACCAAAACGGTGGTGTTTGTCCGCAAACGTGAGCGCGTGCGTGAACTGTCTGACTGGCTGCGCACACAGGATATTGTCTCCTGCTATCTTGAAGGCGAAATGGTTCAGGCGAAACGCAACGAAGCCATCAGCCGTATGACTGACGGCCGTGCTACTGTGCTTATCGCCACCGATGTGGCCTCCCGCGGGATCGACATCGAAGATATCAGCCACGTATTTAACTTTGACCTGCCGCGCACCGCGGATGTCTACCTGCACCGTATCGGGCGCACCGCCCGTGCCGGACGCAAAGGGGTGGCTGTTTCACTGGTGGAATCTCACGACCAGCCGCTGCTCGGCAAAATCATCCGTTATATTGAAGAGCCGGTTAAAATGCGCGTGATTGATGAGCTACGGCCGAAAACCCGTGCGCCATCGGAGAAAGCGACGCACAAGCCGTCGAAAAAAGTGCTCGCCAAGCGCAAAGAGCAGAAAATCGCTGAAACTGAGAAGAAGAAAAAAACCAAAATCCGTCATCGCGTCAGTAAAAATATCGGAAAACGACGCAAGCCAGGCGCAGATCACGCGGGACAAACTCCTGCGGCCGCTGAGCCACAGGAATAAACGGAACTCCTTCTCTCTGATAAAAGAAAACGGACTGTCACAGTCCGTTTTTTTATGCTTACTCCCGGATTTCATCCATCTGTTCCATCGCGGTAACCACCTGCGACAGGGTATGTGCCTTCACGCCGAGAACCAGTTTCTGCAAAACGGAATGCGCATGCTGCGGCGGATAATACTCCAGCGCTATCCGCTGCCCCAGTGCTTTCGGAAGATCCAGCCCGTCCTGGATATGCGTGAGCCAGTCATGCTCCAGCACATAATGACGGATAAGCTCTGCCCCGCGCGCACGCGCCGTCACCAGAGAAACGCCCTCTTCCGCCAGCGTATTTTCCGCCAGCCCCGCCGCATTGAATATCACCGCCGGCTGCTGCAGCACCACAGCACAGAATGATGCCAGCCCGCCGCCGAGAGAATGCCCGACAAACAGCCACGGACAAACGGATTGCGACAACAGATGTGCTGCCAGTGACACCGCCTCCTGATACTGCCGGGCCGGTAATCCGTGCCCCTGGCGGATATTGGTCATCATATCTGACATATCATTACTGCCCGCAAACGCCAGAATACAGGTATCGCGGTAATGATAAATCATACTCTGCAGGCCGGACGGGCTGCTTAACTGCTCTTCTGTCAGCGAAAGCGAAGCCAGAGTCTGCGCATCCGAACGGCTGACACCACCTATATCGCGGCTGCCGGGCTGATAGCTGTCTGAACACAGCCGGGCCAGGGTAATATCATCAGGAAAACCATCCTGCCGGATCCCGCCGGGTGGCGGCTGCAATAAATCCGTTGCGGTTAAATACTGCCGCTGCAAAAGTGACTGACAATGCGGCGTGGATGAGAAAGACAGTAACTGCGAAAAATAGTGTTCAATCAACATAAGTATACCTCCCCGGATACAGAAGGCTTCACTTAACGCTATTCATCACACCGTAACAATATCATTTTTTATCAGTGAGTTACCGACATCCTTATCCGGCAGACATAAAAAAACCACGCCGGAGCGTGGTTTTCGGAACAAGGACTGTTGCCGGAACGATTACAGGCTGGCAGTAAAAGTACGGGCAATAACGTCGCGCTGCTGTTCAGGAGTCAGTGAGTTGAAACGCACTGCATAACCGGAAACACGGATAGTTAACTGCGGGTATTTTTCCGGATGGTTAACTGCATCTTCCAGAGTTTCACGACGCAGAACGTTCACGTTCAGGTGCTGACCACCCTCAACACGGACGGTAGGCTGAACCTGTAAATTCACTTCGCGGTACTCGAAAGGACCTAATGCGGCACGGGAAACAACATCACCGTCTGCATATTGTTCTTTTGCACAGATGCAGCGTACTTCGTCTTTGCTGTCATCCAGCAGCCAGAAAGAGTTAACCAGTGCAGCGTTTTCGGATTTAGTAATTTGAATACCAGTAACCATGATGACCTCCGGGTGATTCGTTATCAATTTATTGATTGTCATTTAACTTGGAATATTGGTCTAACCAATGTCTCTGCATCTTATATACCAAGAATACAGGGGTGATTCTTTGACATATATCAATAAAAATCATATCAATTTTTAGTCGCCATGATAAAAGCCTGTTTTAAATCAAAATTTCATTTTTGCGATTTTCAGGTTTTTTTGTAAAAAATCAGCCATTTTCGCCCTGCCGTTGTGGTTATCAAAACCGGACCCGCAAAAAAATCCCTTCTTATTTCCTAACAACGGATAAGTCAGGTAAGCTGAATGCAACTCTTGTAATAAATGAAGGATAACGACACGATGTCTGCATCACTGACCTGGCATGATGTCATCGGCCATGAGAAAACCCAGCCCTATTTCATTGAAACACTCCGTGTTGTCGCTCATGAACGAGAGATTGGTAAGACCATTTACCCACCACAGAAAGATGTTTTCAACGCATTCCGTTATACGGAGCTGTCTGATGTGCGGGTCGTGATTCTGGGACAGGATCCGTACCACGGGCCGAACCAGGCACACGGTCTCTCTTTCTCTGTGCTGCCGGGCATTCAGCCGCCGCCGTCGCTCGTAAATATGTATAAGGAACTGGAAGCGGATATCCCGGAATTTACCCGGCCGAATCACGGCTGCCTCGTCAGTTGGGCACAACAGGGCGTGTTACTGCTTAATACTGTGCTGACGGTTGAACGCGGCCAGGCACACTCACACGCCAGACTGGGCTGGGAAACGTTTACCGATAATGTGATTGCGGCTGTCAACGCCCATTGTGAAGGTGTGATTTTCCTGCTCTGGGGCGCACATGCCCAGCGGAAAGGCCAGTACATTGATCAGCAAAGGCATGTGATACTGAAAGCACCGCACCCGTCACCGTTGTCCGCACACCGTGGTTTTCTGGGCTGCGGTCACTTCTCAAAAACCAATGCGATACTGACAGAGCGCGGTCAGGCCCCCATCGACTGGCAGCCGGTGATCCCGGCAGAGCTTCAGCCCGGCGCATAATACAGAGACAAAAATGCCGCCCTTGCGGCGGCATGAGATTGCAGACAAAGCAGGATAAAACGTGGTTTTTCCTGCTTTGTATTATCAGCCGAAAATCAATAAATTGATTTTCCTGGTTTATTTTTACAACCTCTTTCGGTCGCCGCCACCCCCTGCGGGTTTGTCAACGGCCTGATGCCGCCTTTGCGGCGGCATTCCGTTGCGTGTGAAACGTTCCTTATTTAGAGACCATCACCATCGCCGGACGCAGCAGGCGGCCGTTTAAGGTGTAGCCTTTCTGCATCACTGTCACCACATGGTTGGACTCGTGATCCGCAGCATCCACCATACTAATGGCCTGATGCACATCCGGATTGAACGGCACTTTTGTCTCTTCGACCACTTCGATACCGAATTTTTTCACGGCATCCAGGAAGGATTTCAGTGTCAGCTCCAGCCCTTCCAGCATACTTTTCTGTGCTTCATCTTCCGGATTCACCGCACTCAGTGCGCGCTCCAGGTTATCAATCACAGGTAATAATTCATTAGAAAAACGTTCTAATGCAAACTTATGGGCTTTTTCAACGTCCTGTTCCATACGGCGGCGGTTGTTTTCAATCTCCGCTTTGGCGCGCAGCATCGCTTCGCGTTCCGTTTTACGGGACTCTTCCAGCTCATGCTCCAGCTCCGCAATACGGGCCTGTGCCGCTGCGGCGGCATCCGCCTGCTCCGTTTCCGGCTGCTCTGCTGCCGTGTTCAGGGTCTCCGCTGCATCTGCAACAGGTTCTTCGTGCGTTTTTTGTTCGTGACTACTCATAAAATCTCCGCGTATTTCGCAATAATCCTGATTCTTGTTTATTATGGGGATCAAACTCAGAGATTCAAGGGAATGGCGATTAAGTGAGGCTAAAACGCACATGCTGACGGACAATACCGCAAAAAACAAATCGTTCCGCTGTATCGGAATTGTCGGCCATCCGCGCCATCCTGAAGCGCTGGCAACACACGAACTGCTGTATCACTGGCTGCTGAAAAAAGGTCTGCGTGTGATTGTCGAAAGTGATGTTGCCGCTGAAATGCGCCTGACCGATGCTGTCACCGGCACGCTGCCGGATATCGGGCAGCAGGCCGACCTGGTGATTGTGATCGGCGGGGACGGCAATATGCTCGGTGCCGCCCGTGTACTCTCCCGCTATGGCGCGGATGTGATCGGCGTGAACCGGGGGAACCTCGGTTTTCTGACTGATCTTGCGCCGGACAATGCACTCCAGCAGCTCGACCGCGTGCTGACCGGGGAATACCACGTCGAAAAACGGTTTCTGCTTGATGCCGGGGTACTCAGCCCCAACGGCAAACTGCGCCGCAGCACCGCGCTCAATGAAGTGGTACTCCACCCCGGAAAAGTCGCCCACATGATTGATTTTGAGGTCTATATTGACGAGCGCTTTGCCTTTTCCCAGCGCTCTGACGGCCTGATCATCACCACCCCGACCGGCTCCACCGCCTATTCTCTTTCTGCGGGCGGACCGATCCTGACACCCAATCTTGATGCTATCGCCCTGGTGCCGATGTTCCCGCACACTCTCTCCTCGCGGCCGCTGGTGATCAGCAGCCACAGCACCATTACCCTGAAATTTCCGCAGACCAATATTGACTATGAAGTCAGCTGTGACAGTCAGATAGCGCTGCCGATACAGGAAGGGGATGTGGTCAGGATCAAACGCAGCAGCAAAACGCTCGATCTCATACACCCGATTGACTATAACTATTTCAATACGTTAAGCACAAAACTCGGCTGGTCCAAAAAAATGTTCTGATTTTTTTCATTCCGCCTCTTTACCGGATACAAATCCTGATTATACTGTATGTAAAAACAGGTGTGTATATATCCACAGGAGAGGCGGCATGTTAACCCAGCTCACCATCAGTCAGTTTGCCATTGTCCGCGAGTTAGAAATCGACTTCCGCGCCGGTATGTCCGCCATCACAGGTGAAACCGGTGCCGGTAAATCCATTGCCATTGATGCACTGGGATTGTGTCTCGGTAACCGCGCGGATGCCAATATGGTGCGCCCCGGCGCTAACCGCGCTGATATCTGCGCCCGCTTCTCCCTGAAAGATACCCCGGCCGCCCGTCTCTGGCTGGAGGAACATCAGTTGGATGATAATCAGGAATGCCTGCTGCGCCGCACTATCAACAGTGACGGGCGTTCCCGTGGTTTTATCAACGGCACAGCCGTACCGCTGTCACAACTGCGTGAGCTGGGCACACTGCTGATCCAAATCCACGGACAGCATGCCCACCAGCACCTGCTGGAAAGCAGCCACCAGAAAATCCTGCTGGATACCTATGCCAACCAGGGCTTACTACTCGGTGAAATGAAAAAAGCCTGGCAACAATGGCACAACGCCTGTCAGGCACTGGCGCTCTATCAGCAGCAGGCACTGGAGCGGGAAGCCCGCCGGCAACTGGTTGATTATCATCTGAAAGAACTCGGTGAATTTGAACCCCGTGAAGGGGAATTTCCGGATATTGATGCGGAATATAAACGCCTGGCGAATGCCGGTCAGTTTCTGAGCCTGAGTCAGGGCACCTTAAACATTCTCAGTGAAAATGATGAAAACAACATCATCAGCATGCTCAATCATGCCCGTCATGAACTCAGCGAGCTGATCTCACTGGATGAAAGCCTGTCCCCGTTACTGACCATGCTGGAAGAAGCCGCCATTCAGGTGGATGAAGTCAGCAATGAACTGCGTCACTACAGTAACCGTGTGGATCTGGATCCGAACCGGCTGTATGAACTCGAACAGCGAATCTCCCGTTACATCAGCCTGAGCCGCAAACATCACACCACGCCGGAAGAGTTATATGTTCTGTATGCACAGTTGCAGGAAGAGCAGCAGATGCAGCAGGAGAGTGAACAGCACAGCGAAGAACTGAGCCGCGAAGCGGAACAGTATTATCAGCAGGCCCTGACGATTGCACAGCAGTTACATATGGTCAGAGAGCACTACGCCGCTGAACTGAGTGAGCTTATCACACAGAGCATGCACCATTTATCGATGCCGCACGGCCGCTTTACCGCTGATGTAATTTTTACCCCGGAACAACTGAGTATGGACGGCGCGAGCAGAGTTGAATTTAATGTCACCACCAACCCGGGACAGCCTCATCAGGCACTGGCGAAAGTGGCATCCGGCGGGGAGTTATCCCGTATTGCACTGGCAATTCAGGTGATCACCGCGAAGAAAATGGACACTCCGGCACTGATTTTCGATGAAGTGGATGTGGGGATCAGCGGCCCGACAGCCGCTATCGTCGGGAAACTGCTGCGTGAGCTGGGCGAATCCACACAGGTCATGTGTGTGACTCACTTACCACAGGTTGCGGGTTGCGGGCATCAGCACTACTTTGTCAGCAAGCACACCAACGGCACGGAAACCGAAACCGCCATGCAGTTGCTGGATAAAAAAGCACGGGTACAGGAACTGGCCCGGTTACTTGCCGGCGCTGCCGTCACCAAAAATACCCTTGCCAGCGCAAAAGAATTGCTGGCAGCATGACAAACAAGCTGATTTCATCTAACTTTTATGCGATCCTGCGGTCATAGAAAAATGTAAAGGTTTTCAATTTGATTATTGTCGATTATCATCGTCACAAAGAATCCTAAAGGAATGAAATCACCATGCGTTGTAAATTGCTGATTGCCGCAACGACATCTTTGTTGCTGTTAACTGCCGGTTGTTCCACTCTGGAGCGTGTCGTTTACCGCCCGGATATCAACCAGGGTAACTACCTGACACCGGCAGACGTGGCGAAGATCCAGAAAGGAATGACCCAACAGCAAGTCGCCTATACACTCGGTACCCCGATGTTACGTGACCCGTTCGGAACACAGACCTGGTATTATGTCTTCCGCCGTGAACCGGGCCATGAGCCGGTGAAACAGGAAACACTGACACTGGTCTTTGACTCAGCCGGTACACTGAGCCAAATCACGAACACCAATTACAAGCCTGACGGCGGTGACGAAACAGCAAGTGAAATCGCCAGTGAGACTGTCACTGACTGATTACCTGTTGTCACGCTGAAACAACGTGTGGTTAGCAACAAAAAACCCGCTGATATATTACGGATCAGCGGGTTTTGTTCATTTATCTGTTCCGGTTTGGTGTTACTGACTGGTGTCACCGGCCAGCCCGCCGCACACAATCCATTCACTGGATTTATAACGAATAATTATTCATCACTATGATTTATCACTCTCCGGTATTTTATCTGTTCCATCCTGGTAATAATCATGATACTCAAACATTACTTTCCTTATATTTCCGCCAATTAGCCGGAGATATATTATTTACCAGGGTAACCACACTATAAAAATGGATATAAATCATTAGTATAATTAACTTTTCAGAAATATCTCACTGACTGATAGTATCGTGCTAGTATTCACGATTATTTTATTTTCACGCATGTTTAATAAGTAAGGTTAATGGCATGTCTAATCGCTTAAAGCTACAGGACGGAAAAACGCTGACTCTTGCATCTTTGGGTGGTGCGCTGGAATTTTACGACTTTATCGTATTCCTCACCTTCGCACCCTTTTTGCAGACACTCTTCTTCCCGAGTGACTCACCGCTGCTTTCGAGCATCATGACCTATCTGACCTATGCGGTCGCTTATTTTGTCCGCCCGCTCAGCGGCGTGATAATGGCACATTTCGGCGACCTGATTGGCCGCAAAAAAATGTTTATGCTCTCCCTGTTCCTGATGGCGATCCCAACCCTGCTGATCGGCCTGCTGCCGACCTATGAGCAGATTGGCTATGCCGCGCCGGTCTTGCTGCTGATTATGCGTCTGTTACAGGGCATCGCATTAGGCGGAGAAGTGCCGAGTGCACACGTCTTTGTCACCGAGCATGTCCCGCAGAACCGTATCGGTCTGGCGAACAGTATGATTGCCAGCGGCCTGACATTCGGCGTGGTTATCGGCCATTTCGCGGCTTACCTGATTTACACCAATTTCAGCAATGACCAGATCTTAAGTTTTGCATGGCGTTATCCGTTTATCTGCGGCGGGGTTTTAGGTCTGATTGCCGTATATTTACGCCGCTATCTGCGTGAAACGCCGGTATTCCTGGAGATGAAAAAGCGCAAAGAACTGATTGATATGCCAATCAAAGAGGTATTGAAGAGCTACAAACCTGCCACGATGATCTCTATTCTTGCTACCTGGCTGCTGACCACCGGTGTGGTTCTGGTCGTCCTGGCACCAAACCTGATGAAATCCGATATTTTTAAAATCGACCCGGAATTTGTCAGTAAAATCGCTATCCTCGCCACCGTCATGAACATGGTCGGCAGCATTATTGCGGGGATTGTGTCCGACAAACTCGGCATCCGCAAAACCGTTGTGATATACAGCATCCTGCTCGCTGCCACCAGCTATGCCTTCTTTAATTCCCTGGGCAGCGGTGACCACACCACGATCGGCTTCTTATATTCCCTGGCCGCCCTGTTCCTGGGTCTGGTTGCCTGTGTGCCGATTATTATTATCAAACTGTTCCCGGCCAATATCCGCTTAAGCGGCATCGGGTTCTCTTATAACATCGGTAACGCCCTGTTCGCCGGACTGACCACCTTCACCGTACCGGTTATCGCTGAACACGTTAACCCGATGTTTATCGCCTACTATATTCTGTTCCTCTGCGCTCTCGGCCTGTTTATCAGCTTCTGCCTCGGCAAAAAATCCATGAAGTTTTATGTCTGATAACGATATCTGATAACAAAGCGCAGTAATAAAAAACGGGGAATATTCCCCGTTTTTTATTTATCTGTGTGACAGTACACTTTTTATAAATCCAGTGACCGTTTCCACAGCAGAAAATCGAACTGCTCCAGACGGTCTGCTTTCACCTTATATTCCCCGCCTGCCGTTTCAATCACGCGCTCAAACAGCCCTTTGCTGATTTCCGGCAATGGCACACCTTCTATTACCGGCCCACAGTCGTAATCGATCATATCTGACAAACGCTGAGCGATAGCGCTGTTGGTGGAAATCTTGACGACCGGCACGATAGGGTTTCCTGTCGGTGTTCCCAGCCCGGTGGAAAAAATAACAACGTTACAGCCCGCAGCCACCAATCCGGTCACCGCATCCACATCATTTCCCGGTGTGCAGACCAGAGACAGTCCGCTGTCCGGCATCGGTTCCGCATAGTCACACACCGCACTGATCGGCGATTTTCCGCCTTTTTTCGCCGCACCGGTTGATTTAATCGCATCGGTAATTAATCCATCAGCAATATTTCCGGGACTCGGGTTATCCGCGATAGTGGTATTAAAGAAGTTCGCGGTTTTCTCATACTGTCCCATCAGATCGAGGAATTTCTTTTTATCCTCAAAGCGGATGCAGCGTTTTACCATATCCCCTTCCGCACCGCACAGCTCCGGGAATTCCGCCAGGCCGGAAGCACCGCCGAGTGTCACCAGCCAGTCCGACACCAGTCCCATCGCCGGATTGCCGGAAATGCCCGAGAACCCGTCAGACGCCCCGCACTTCACGCCGAGCTTAAGATATGACAGCGGTACATCTGTGCGGCTCTGAGGTTTCACCGCTTTCATGCACTCATAGGTTTGTTTCAGCGCCGTCTGCATCATCTCTTCTTCGCTGTTCCATTCCTGCTGCCGGAAATAGAGCGCCGGTTTATCAAATGCCGGATTACGTGCCGCCAGCGACTCTTTGAACATCTTGCGCTGTGCTTTTTCACATCCCAGGCTGAACACAGTAATGCCGATCACATTCGGGTGATCCGCATACGCAGCCAGTACATCACACATGGTTTTACTGTCAGAGGTGGCACCGCCGCAGCCGCTGGTCACAGTAATACAGCGCACACCCTCAATATGCGGGAACAGCTTAGGTTTTGTGGCCTGCACCTGCTCACCGGCGGTCAGATCGAGGGCGAAACTTTTCAGACTGTTATTGGTGTAGCCCAGCGCCTCATTCAGCGCATCCGTCAGTTTGGTAACATTGCGGTTTTCACAGAACACCAGCGGAAAAATCAGCCAGTAGTTAGCTGTTCCGACCCGGCCATCATCACGGACATAACCTTTAAATGTCCGGTCTTTCCAGGCCGACACATCCGGGATCTGCCATTCATAGCCTCCGCTCTCCTCCAGTGATACCGGGGCGGCATAATGGCGGATATTATCCACGGTAATCACTTCCCCGCGGGCAATCGGTTTTGTTGCTTTCCCGACAGCGGTGCCGTACATGGAGACAATACCGCCTTCCGGCACTGCTTCCAGGGCAAACTTGTGTTTGGCTTTCACATCCGTGACCAGAGTGATTGATTCATCACCCCACTGATACACCTCACCGGCATGCAAATCCTTCAGTGCCACGATTAAATTATCAGTTTCATCAATACGTAATATCTTTTGCATAACTCACCTTCCGGTTATTGCCGCCAAAATGACGGCAATGAATCAGGATTATTTTTGTGTGTTCTTTTTCAGTAAGGCAATCAGGAGTGCACAACCGACAGTGATCACCGCGAGTGTGATAATCCCCGCCGTATTGCTGTTCATCAGTTTATCCATTTCCACACGGATGATCGGTGCAAGGAAAGAACAGAATGCCCCCATGGTGGTACAGAACCCGATCCCGGCAGCCAGCGCCGGGCCGCTCAGTAACTGCGGCGGGAATGTCCAGAACACCGGCTGTACCGACAGGAAGCCAACGGCACTGAGACACAGCGCGGCGATCGCAAAGACCGGGCTGGCAAAGGCGGATAATGCCAGACCAACTGCCGCTGCCAGCATACACATCACGGAGATAGCCACACGGCGGGATGGATTTTTATCAGCCAGACGCGGGATGTAATACACACCAAATGCCGAGCATGCCCACGGAATAGCTGCCACCAGAGACGCTTTAAACCCGAGGCTCTGTCCCATCAGGGAAGCCACCTGTGACGGCAGGAAAAACATCAGCCCGTAGACCGAGATCTGGATGGTGCCGTAGATAAGTGCCAGGTGCCAGACCTTGATATTTTTCAGTGCAGACAACACAGATGTGGTTTCTGTTTTCGCATTCTCACTGGCTAACTGCTCTGTCAGCGCTTTCTTCTCTTCCGCTGTCAGGAAGCGGGCTTTCTCCGGGCTGTCATCCAGCCAGAAAAAGGCGAAGACCCCGATAACAACCGCCGGTAAACCTTCAATCACAAACATCCAGAACCAGCCCGGACGCCCCATCCAGCCGTGTAATTCCAGCAGTGCGCCGGATAACGGCGAACCGAGTGTCAGTGCCAGCGGTACGCCGAGAACAAAAATACCAATCACCGAGCCGCGGACTTTATTCGGGAAATAGATGGAGGCCAGTAATAAAATTCCCGGATAAAAACCCGCCTCACCCAGTCCCAGCAGAAAACGCAGCACAATAAATTGCGTCTCGTTGGTCACGAAACCGGTCATTGCGGATAACACACCCCAGATAACCGTTGTAATACTCAGCCACTTTTGTGCGCCGATTTTATTGAGGATCAGGTTTGCCGGGATCCCGAACAGTGCATAAGCGGCGAAGAAAATCCCCGCCCCCAGTGCAAAGGCGGAATCGGACAGCCCGATATCCAGTTGCATGGCATCTTTCGCAAAGCCCACATTCACACGGTCAATAAATGCCACAAAATACAAAATAAACATCAGGGGTACTAAACGCTTCCACGATTTCTGAATCGCGGAATTTAAAGCAGGATTGTCATAAGCTGTGATAGTCGCCATGATAATATTCCCTGTCGGTAAGATGTTCTGTCGTTATAATCAGGAAAAATCAGCGTGCTGTTTCAGCATCCGCCAGTATCTGCATCAGCTGTTCAGTCTGCTCCGCATTCAGGCTGCTGAATGGCGCTGTGCAGTAGTCTGACTGAATAATGCCCCGCATCTGTAATGCTTTTTTAAAGGTCGGGATAAACGGTGAATGCACGCCGTAAACGGCCATCAGCTGATCCACTTTGCGCTGATGTGCCGCTACGGCAGCCATATCACCTTGTGCAAATGCCGCCATCCAGGAAGCGAAGAACTCAGGCACAATATTGGATAACCCGCCGATACAGCCATTTCCCCCCGCCAGCACAACATGGGCGAAGTTATTGTCATAACCGGCATAAACCTCAAAATGCGGGATCTCTTTTTTTACCGTCTGAATAATCTGCGACGTATGTAATGTATCGGGGATCGTATCTTTCAGCCCGATAATATTCGGATAGCGATCCGCCAGACGCAGACACACCTTCGGTGACACCGAGTAACCGGTACGTTCCGGGAAGTTATAGATAAAAATATTGGCTGACGTTTTTTCCGCGACCGTGCTGTAAAACCGGTAAACACCCTCATCATCCAGCGGGAAATAGTACGGGCTGATAATCATTACCCCGTCCACCCCCTGCTCATGAGCATAGTTCGCCAGCGCGGCTGACTCATTCACATCCGGGCGGCTGGTCCCGGCATACACTTTCATTCCCCCTTTGTCATAACTGCCGCATAACCTGATCAGTGTTTTTGAGCTTTCCATATCCAGTGAAAAAAACTCGCCGGTACTGCCCATAACCACAAATCCGGAGACATGCCCCTTCAGAGAGTCATACACCCGCTGGTTTTGTTCGGTATCAATCCGGCCTTTGTCATCAAAAATTGTTACGGCCGGCGTGATGTAACGGCTTTCCATACCCATATTGTTCATATATACAAACCTCGTTAATAAATAAAAACACAGGTAAGTAATCATGAAACTCTGAGTGAGTCAAATTTTGTACATTCGCTGAAAAAACAGGCTAACAGGCTGTTTTAATTGCGGTTGAAAACTATATCTGCGGAAAAACCCGATCCGGATTGCGGTTATTTATTATTTATCTGTGAGGAGCAGCACATTACGGGAACAATAAAGCGGATTGCCGTGATACCGGCGGGCAATGTCACAAACGGACACCCGGACATGATTTACTTAGCGGGGCTTTATACCTAGAATAACGGCATAAACTGTCAGGGAGGTGAATTGATGTCAACGGAGCATATGCCGACAATACGGGTGTTAGAGGTACTCAGTGTTCTGGCGGCAGAAAACACCGGGATTTCCCTCACGCAGCTGGCCGGAAAAACCGGCATATTAAAAGGCACACTCTACCCGATTCTGAAAACCCTCGCAGAACGCCGTTATATTAATTATGACGAAAACACCCAGCTTTATTTTCTGGGTATCGCCTGCTCGATTCTTTCCCGTTCATTCTTTGAAAAATCGTACTGGCTGAAAATGGTGCACCGCGAGATGAATAATATTGTCAACGAGTGCAATGAAGTGTGCCAGATGGGCATATTAGACGGCCCGGATGTGTTGTATATCGATAAAGTGCAGTCTGCCCAGAAAGTTCAGTTAGTCTCCAATATCGGCACCCGCTTACCGGCGGTTTATTCCGCATTAGGTAAAGCGATGATATGCCATTACAGCGATGATGATATTCTCCGCTTATATCCTGACGGCTTTACCCCGCTGACAAAATACAGTATCACTACCATCGCGGAATTACGTCAGCAGCTGGAAAAGGTCAAAATAAATCATTACGCCACTGACAACCGGGAAATAAACGAAGAAACCCGCTGCTATGCCGTTTCATTACGTCAGCGTAATAAAATTATCGCCGCCATCAGTGTCTCCGTCCCGACATTCCGCAGTAATGATGAAAAAAACAACCAGATTATCAGTGTATTACTCCGCAGCCGCGAACGTATCGAGCAGGAATTGAATACATTGCAGGATGTGGAGTTTTATCAGTAAGGGTAATACAGGCAGGACGTTTTAGTCTGCGGCGTTTTTAATTGAAAGCGGAGCTGAATTGCTCCGCTCTGCAGCCTTTAACTAAAATCAAAATGCAGACGCAATTTTTTACAATGCAGACAGCGGAATAAATATCCCTGAGCATCACTGTCCTTATGTAACAGGCCGGATAATTCTTCAACAAAAAAACCATATTCCTGAATATCATCTTCCAGAGAAACAAATTCATCCAGCCAGTCTTTTATATCATCCCAGCAAACATACCCGATAAATTCACAGGGCTCATTGCAATGTGCCAGCCACACTTCCTGCTGCCATCCCCGGTAACCGGGCGTGCGTTTAACCAGTTCATCCAGCATTTCATCCGGATACGGGTTAGTGGTGTGTGAAAATTCACCATCGTCATCATATTCACAGTCAATTCCTTCCACGCTGGCGCTATCCTGGAATTCACCCTCAAATTTCCGGCTGGCGGAACCATCCGCAATACACCACGGGCATAATGCATCAATATCAGCGACAGAATAAAACGGACTTTCATAGTAAATATCAGTAGTTTGCTGACAGCAATCACACTTAACTATCTTATCGTCTGAAAAAGCACCGGTTCCAAGCGGATCGGGATGATATTTAAAAACAGGTAATTTTCGGTTATTTGGTGTCATGGGGAGTCCTGTTCAGAAGGAAATAAAACCATTGTAATCATTCCGGGAAGCATCAGCTATGATGGCTGACACAGATTTTAAACTGATGCTTTTTATTTTCCATACAAAAAATGATCTTATCATTCAGAATGTTAACTATTAACATCATAAACAGACAGAGTAATTAAAAAAACAAATTTCCTGTTTGCATTAACAACATAACCGCATTAATATTTAATAAATCAGTACAATGTTAAATTGTAAGTATCTCAAAAAACCACAACTCATTTAGTTATGAGGTATGAATTTTGTGTCAGATAACCTACTTAACGAACAGCATTTTCAGGACGATAACACATTTACTGAATAATTTAACGGCAGCATTATCATAAGAAAAACAGTTTATTATAAAATATTAACTGACTTCCTTACCTGAAATTTTCAAGTTCCATTCGTATTTGTTTTTGATTGAATTCCAATGCCAAATATAGATAACACCATGTAACCCCTCTTGATAAAGAGAGCCAAGGCGAACAACAAATGATGCCTGAGCTGAAATAAATAGATGTACTTCATCAGCTTTTTTATTCAATTCTGATATTATAAAACTTACTTCTTTAGTGATATTTTCTTGCTCTTCCTCAGAAGGAAGATTGTCAAATCTGAATCCTGTATCAAGCTGGATATGTAGCGTATGATCGCTCAGGTCTACGGGCAGGTCCGATGGCTGTATATCCATCGTAAATGAAATAGCTAACCCTATCTGATTGTTAACATTCACACTAACAACGGAACTATTTTCTGTTATCTCCCCACTAAATTTCCTAATTAACTTGGCACCGGTTGGGGGGGCATCAAGAAGATGAAAACAATTTTTATTACGATCAAAATCGGATAGTCTTAAAGGCAAGTGACCGTCACGCATTGAGCTACCAATCATATACAAATAAGGAATACTCCCTAGAGCTGCAACATAGGCCACAGTGGCTTCATGGTGTTGTATTCTGTCCTTTATCATCCTTCTGATAAATGTAGACTCTTCGATTACTTTGCTTTTAGTCCTAGAATCAAATGCTTTTAAATCTACGGGGAGAGTTTTGACTTTTTCTCTGGACGAAAGCATTTTTTCTGCTGCATGTGGGTCAATATTTTCAAACCCATATGCACGAATAAAAGCAATATCACGTTTTTGGACATCACGAACAGCCAAGAAGATGCAATACATCAGCACTAACAGTCCTAAAATGGACGCAAAGATCCCAATGTATAGAAACACTTCAGAGCATTTTTGGTAGCTAATAGAAATGCCATCAAAAATATTGATATAATTTTTAAGCAATTGCTCTGAAAAAACCAAGTTCATGCTCCATCCACCGGCTGAAGCTGTTATCCCTCCACTAAACAGCCCTAAACCAATACGAGTGAGTATATCCTTGGGTCTGAAAATTAATTTCAGTATATATAAAATAATTGTTTTATTCATAATCATCCATCAAAACTCATGCCGTAGAAGATTTTCACCTACAAAATAATAAAGAGCCTTTTTCTCTGTACCAATGATTATAAAGAAAAGTTGCTTGTCTTGATTTCTTTCTTTACATTTCCTCCAGTCTCTGATATCAACATTTGAAGCACGAGGAATCCCTTCGGGATGCGTGTGCCATGTGCCGCGATAAACTAATTCACCCCCGGAATCGCGATAATGGGTATCAACTATACGTTGGTGTGCGGGATCCATCAGAGTAAAACTCATTCTTGAGCAGCGATCCCCCTGTTGTGGGACTGTTACATTAACGATTTTATAATGTTCTGTTACAAGGTCTTTACTGCCAATCAGTACACCAAAAGCTTCTGGCATATTTGTATTTATTTGTCGATATTCAAACCAAATATCATTAACATTTTTTAAAATATTGATGCTAAAATTTTCTGTATTTATTTTGAGATGTTCTGAATTATCCATTGCATATATCACATTCAGGATTGTACAAAGGTAATATTTCCAATGAGCGATTGAACGCGTGATACCTTTCGCTCAGTACAAAACCATACTCAATCGCATCTTCTGAGCTACCCTTCCAACTAACTCTCGATGAGACGTTTACTCTATGACTGAGATATTTTACGGCCAGGTCCACTGTAATAAGTGCTGTCAGAGTTGATGATGTATAGGAGTAAGGAAGAAAGGCGTCTCCACATCCTGCATGATTTCTTGTCAAATCTTGGTTTGTGGCAAGAAAGTTAAGATTAGATGATAGCCCACGAGAAAAATTGTCGGAATCAACGTATGCACATCGCAAGCAGCCTGGTGTTCCTGGTATATCAAGAACAGCATGCCCTCCAACTCCATAGCCTTCAACCCATGTATTGATGACAGGAACTTTGATTTTTTCTTTAATCAGATAATCATGAAACATGCGTTCTTGTGTGGGGGACCCTATCGCGATAATGATAAGATCGAATGAAGAAAGAGTCTTGCGATCTCTTAGAGCAAGTAGCTTTGTCATGTCGCCTGTAATCTCTAACCAAGGATATTTACTGTTTAGATTTAACCATAACGCGACTGTTTTTGGGCATGATACAAATGCTGGAGGCAGTATATGCCGATAAAGATTGTTGAGCGATAGTGAATCAGGTATACTGGTATGGGTGCCGTGAAAACTATGGATATCGTACTTTCCACTGTCCCCCTATGGGGATAGGATGAGCTTATCGGAGGGTACCGCAAGGAATGCTTGACTATTACGCTAGATTTATTTGTTCTCAGGATATGAAATATCAATTTAATTAGGTAGTAGCCTGACAAGGAAAGCCCTCAAAATGGCCAAGAAAAACAGAATAGAATCTACGGAATGGTATTCCAGTTAACTAACGAGATACCTAAAAAATTCAGATTTAATTAGTTCTCTTCAGGCTTCGCAGGACAAATTGAGGACACAAAAAAGCCCGCAGGGCTTACGCCATGCGGGCTTTCGACTACATCGGATGACTCTGGTAATCACCGATGGAGAATTTTGGTGGAGCTGGCGGGAGTTGAACCCGCGTCCGAAATTTCTACACCTTCGGTACTACATGCTTAGTCTGGTCTTTACATTCGCTTGCCAGCTGCGGACAGACACGCCACTAACAAACTAGCCCGATTCGTTTTAATGCTTTCTCCCCGGGCAGGAAGTCCACACGATCTCTTTTGGGTTTGACCTCTCTTGATCCCCGTCCTAAGAGCGGAGGCTAGGGAGAGAGGGCTCAGAGCAGGTTATTAAGCTGCTAAAGCGTAGTTTTCGTCGTTTGCGACTATTTTTTTGCGGCTTTTATCGTGGCCAACCGCCCCACGGCATGCACCTTGGGTTTCGCAAATCCCGTCGAATCCAGAATCAGCCCCAAGTTGTGAAACGCAGTATATCAGAAAATCAGTACGGAATACCAGTACTTAACGCCCTGCGTGCTTCATAATTCTTGCTTTGTCTAATTTCCACTCACGTTCACGGATGTCATCGCGTTTGTCGTGTTCTTTCTTACCTTTGGCAATGCCGATTTTGACTTTGCACCAGGCGTTTTTCCAGTACAGCGACAGTGCGACCACGGTGTGCCCGTCACGGTTGATTTTGCCGTACAGGCTGTCCAGTTCACGCTGGTTGAGCAGCAGTTTGCGTGTCCGGGTCGGGTCGCAGACAACGTGGGATGAGGCCACGCTGAGCGGTGTGAAGTTGGCACCAAACAGGAAAGCTTCGCCGTCTCGGAGGATGACGTAGCTGTCCCCCAGGTTAGCTTTACCTGCGCGTAATGATTTGACTTCCCAGCCCTGCAGCGCCAGACCCGCCTCTATCTCTTCTTCGATAAAGTAGTCGTGGCGGGCGCGTTTGTTCAGCGCGATGGTGGCAGAGCCTGGTTTGTGAACTTTTTTCTTTGTCATAATGACCACTATTATACGTTATGCACACCCGAAATAAATTGCTTATTTATCCGTCGCACGGTAAATGCTGCTATTTTAAGCGCCTTTGCGGGTTTTCTGTCCCTGTACGCTGTTTTTAACATGTCAGCGGGATTTGGCAAGTGCTTTTTGTGACAAACATCTTTGTTGTCATTAAGATACATTCTGTCATCAGCGCGTGCCGTATTGTGCATTTATCTCCGCGCCGGAGCACAGTATAATACGATTTAACAGGCGGCGATAATTTCCGCCGTTTCGTGATTTTTGACCGCAGGATGTGTTATGCCGCAAATTAGCCGCTCCGCACTGGTTCCGTTCAGTGTGGAACAGATGTACAACCTGGTGAATGATGTCCGTGCGTATCCGGAATTTTTACCGGGCTGCGTGGGAAGCCGTATTATCAGCCACGAACAGGATGAGATGACCGCGTCTGTGGATGTATCCAAAGCCGGTATCAGTAAAACCTTTGTGACCCGCAATCAGCTGACCAGCAATCAGCATATCCGTATGCAGCTGGTGGAAGGCCCGTTCCGTAAACTGATGGGCGGCTGGTCGTTTATTCCGCTGAGTCCTGAGGCGTGCAAAGTTGAGCTGAATCTGGATTTTGAATTCACCAATAAGCTGGTTGAGCTGGCCTTCGGCCGTATATTTAAAGAGCTGGCCGGTAATATGGTGATGGCATTTACCAAACGGGCAAAAGAGGTTTACCGTGTCTGATATTTCTGTCGAAGTCTGTTATGCCCTGCCTGATAAACAGTTTCTGATCCCGGTGAAAATAAACGAAGGCGCCACGGTGGAAGCCGTTATTCTTGCCTCCGGTATTTTAGCGTTACGGGATGATGTGGATTTAACGCAGAATAAAGTCGGTATTTTCAGCCGTCCGGCAAAACTGACCGATATTGTCAGTGATGGTGACCGCGTGGAAATATACCGCCCGCTGATTGCTGACCCGAAAGAAATGCGCCGTAAACGGGCAGCAGAAGCCAGCCGTAAGAAAAAAGAAGAGTGAGTCTGTATTCCCGCTGATTTCCGGTTTATCTACCGGAGCTGCGGGAAATAACTGTCCAGATTATCCAGCCCCTGCCTTTCCTGTGAAAACGTCACGGTGGTCTCTGTCTGACTGCGGGTAATGGTCAGTATCCACAGGCTGTCAAAATCATCACGCGGCCAGGCCGGCATATCCGAATAGTCCCCGCCGGTCTGTTTCAGAATATCCCTCACCACTTTTATCAGATTATCGTGTTCCCAGACCACAAAGACCGTGTGCCCGTGATGGGCTCTATCCAGCAATGCATCACGCAGGGCTTTGGTTTCTTTGGCGTGAAATTCCAGATGCACCGGCAGTGACAGACGGACAGCCACCGGGGTGATGGTCTGAAGAGAACGCAGCGAATTGCCGAGCTTGCTCTGTTTCGGTGCGGCGGCATACAGGGCATCCGCCTTTCCGTAACGGGCGATCAGAAGATCCGCCAGCGCCAGTGCGCGGTTTAATCCTTTGCCGGTTAACTGGCCGCTGTCGTTATCCGGTTTTTCGCCGTGGCGCAGAAAAACCAGTGTCTGTACTGAATGTGTCATCCGGGTGATACCTGATTTGCAGAATACGGATTTAAGAAACCGGACGTCCATGACAATCCCTTTTGTTTCCGGAAGGATTCAGTGTAATCGCCCGCCGCCGGTTAGCCTACTTTTTTACAGGAATTTTTATTTTTCAGAGAAAATGCACTTTCCTGCTTATGTCAGTATGTTACCCCGCTTATTTTATCGTCATCTTTCATTCTCAGACAGTTTGATCCGTGAAAAAGAAAATAACAGGAAAAAACACGGTTACGCCATTTTCGCCTTCCCGGTCAGGCTTTTTCATTCCGTTGACGGGTACACTATTTCGATGCCATTAATAAGGGAATATAACAGTATTACATAAAGGATATTATTTATGCGCCAGATTACCATCCGCTTAGCCGACCCTTCCGATGCGGCGGCGCTGTGCGATATGCACCAGGATTTTACGTCTTATGCCAATACCTTACAGATGCCATATACCTCGCGGAAGTTCTGGGAACACCGGATGAGCCAGGGTGATCAGTCAGCCACCCGCCTGGTGGCGGTTGTTGACGGCGTGGTGGTCGGACTGCTGGGTATTAATCAGAACAGTAATCCCCGCCGCCGCCATGTGGTGAATTTTGGTATTACGGTAAATAAAAGCTACCGCAGCCAGGGCGTCGGCAGTGCATTAATGCAGGCAATGATTGATTATTGTGATAACTGGCTGGGTATCCGCCGTATTGAATTAGAGGTGTTTGCCAATAATCCGGACGGCCTGGCGCTGTATGAAAAATTCGGTTTTCAGCGCGAAGGGATTGCCCGCGATTATGCATTCCGCGACGGACGCTATGTCGATGCTATTCTGATGAGCCGGATAAACGACCAACCCAAATAACCGGAGAATCCGGAAAGACGAAAACGGAAAATAATGTATGGAACATAAATGGGTCTGTATTCAGTGCGGGGAAAAAGAGATTCCGCAATACGCGGAATATTGTGATGAGTGCGCGGAAAAACGGATGTCACGGATCGGCGGCTGGCTGTGGCTGCCGTTAATTACCCTTTTTCTGTCACTGGGTGCCGGTGGTTACACACTGAGTGAGTGGTATGATTTATATCAGCAAAATGCGGGGTATATTCCTGACCGCGTATTGCAGGTCATGTATATTAATATTGCTTTTACCATACTGACCATGCTGCTGATACTGACAACGCTGTATTATTTCTTCAGGCTCTCCCGTTATCTGCCGAAGCTGTTTATTGCCTTTATTCTTTTTGCCATCGCCTCGGAAGCCATTCAGGAAATCGTTCTGGTTAATCTGCTGGATGTTAATGTTGACTTCACTCTTTATTATCCGCTGATAAGATTGGTTATTTACGCTATCATCTGGATTTCGTATTTCCTGGTGTCTGAACGGGTAAAAAGAACATTTGTTCATTAATTTAAGGGAAACAGTATGAATAAGTTTATTTTTCCGGCAATCGTTTGTGCCGCCACACTGGTCACACTGCCTGCGAATGCAGGTAAACTGCCGGATAATCCTTATTTATCGACTGCGGTACTCAGTAGTGCGGGCAGTGTCTACAGCTCTGTGATGATAAGCGGCGCGATTTTATCGCCGATCATTTTACCGGCTCAGATGAGTGCGGAGTCTGTGGAAAATAATAAGAAAGAAAAAGTCACCACCATCACCGGCAAGACCGATAAAAATGAAGATGTGGCCCTGCTGGTCGCCACTGAAAAACTGGAGAAAACCCCGGTGAATCCGGGTGATAAACTGACACTGGAACCGGCCGAAAAAGGCCCCGGTGCGTATCTGAAAAAGGACGGGAAAATCATTTCCCATATGGTAACTCAGGATGATCGTGAATTAACCCATCAGGAGAAGATGCCATAATATGCGACTGCTGAAATCCGTTTTTGCGGCTGCCCTGCTCACTGCGTCCGGCCTTGCATACAGCGGCAGTCAGAACTGTGCGGATAAATCCCCGCCCACGCCGCAGGAAGCCGCACAGCGCACCGCACAGGCCAAAGTGCTGAATGACTGGCTGGAGAAACAGGGCGACCGGGTCGTTCTGCTGGTCCGTCAGGGTCAGGCACTGAGTGACTACGGGCTGAGCTTTTCCCATGCCGGTTATGCCGTACGGGAAAGGAACGGTACCTGGCGGGTGTATCATAACCTCAACACCTGCGGTACTGCGCAGTCTGAGCTGTGGATCCAGGGACTTTATCAGTTTATTGATGATGACCTGGCCGGAAATACCATTGCCACCCTGCACTTCCCGCCGGCCTTACAGTCCCAGTTACTGAAAGTGCTGCGTGACCCTGAGCTGCGCAAAGCCCTGCACAATCCGGCGTATAATATGGTGGCGCATCCGTTTGCGACCGACAGCCAGAATTCCAACGGCTGGGTGCTGATGGTGTTCGCCGCCGCCCGCTCTCCGGGCGTGAATTCGGTTTCCGCCGGGGTAAACTGGCTGAAATCAGAATTCTATATCGGCTCCTCCGCCGAGGCCGGATTAATCAAACGGGCACTGGCGGACAGCCTGATGCCGCATATGTCCACTGACGGTCAGCCGGTGACCGGTATTGTCACCTTTAACTCCGGCGACAGCCTGCTCGGGTTTCTCAGCCGTTACGGCAAATTCAGGGTTGAGTGCAGTCACGGCAGCTTCGGCAGTGCCGTCTGTATGGTGCCGCTGCCGGAATAATTACCACCCCGGTTATTTTATATCCTGCTGCCATTATTTCTGATGGCAGCATTTTTCGTCGATTTTTTGTTCTCCTTCCCGTTTATGTGATTTCCCGCCCCGCTTTTACCGACAACCTGTCCGTTACATTAAATTTCCTTTTCCTTTTATTTTCATTAATTTAGTTGCAAACAATTACTTTACCAGGCTAATAATAAATCATAACAAGAGCATGGCCTTTTATTTTAAAAACACTTTTTAGCGGCAACTGCCAACACCACGTAAGACAGGGGAAACACCATGAGCAAACACGAAACGTCATCCGCGCCTCCGGCGCATGACCACGATTTTATGTTTACGCCCATACCGATGACACACCGCCGCGAGACCTGGAAACAGGTGCTGGTCTGGATAGGTTTCGGTTATGTGGCAACCGGGTTATTTATCGGCGGCGCCCTGGCCGGGGCCAACGGCGGGCCGGGAATGTCATTTCCGATGGCGCTGCTGGCTATCGCCATCGGGATGGGATTGTTGTTTATTCTCACCTCGCTGCTCGGCATTATGGCGCAACGCACCGGGCTGAGCCTGGCGCTGATCAGCCGTTTTTCCTATGGCCGTTTCGGTGCGAACCTGCCGATGATTGCGATGGGGCTGCTGACCCTCGGCTGGTTTGCGGCAATAACCGGGATGGTCGGGGATATCTGGGGCACGTTCCTGGGTAATCCCAGCGGGATCATCGTCTTTAACCCGGCAGAGCACGGCTACAGCGGAGTGCCGATCACCCTGGAAGTCTTTCTTTCCTGTGTCGTCGCCGGCCTGCTGTTTACGTACACCTCACTGCACGGCATGAAAGGACTGGAAATTATCGCTATTCCGGTATCGCCGATTATTATGATTATCGCCGTGATCACCGGCTATGCCATGTTGCAGGAAGGCGGCGGGTTATCGGTCTTTATTGAGAATTCCAACCGCAATGAAGGGCTGATGCTCTCCACCGCGATCACGATGGTGGTCGGCAGCTGGATTGCCGGGGCGGTGATGGGCGTGGATCTGTTCCGCTTTAATAAGAGTATTTCTGCGGTATTCTGGGGATCGGCAGCCTGTTTTATTTTCACCAACCCGCTGCTCAATGTGGTCGGTTATATCGGCACCATGACGGTCGGGATGCCGAACTACATTACCTGGATGATCGAGAAAAGCTTCCTGCTGGCGCTGATCGGGGTGATCACCTGGACACTGTCACTGTGGACCACCAACGACGCGGAACTCTACTGTAACTCGCTCTATACCGGACCGGTGCTGGATTCCGTCGGGGTGAAAGTGAATAAAAACGTCCTGATCCTGACCACCGGGATTATCGGTACTGTGCTGGGCGCTATCGGTTTTTACCAGATCTTCTTTGCTGATTTTATTAACTATCTCGGCATTATGGCACCGCCGCTGGCCGGGCCGCTGCTGGCGGATTACTACATCACCCGCAAATGCCGCTACGACATCACACAGATTAACAGTCAGCCGAAATACAATTACGCCGGGGTGATCAGTGCGCTGGCCGGGATGGCTTCCGGTCTGGTGATGGCACTGAACAATATTCTGTCTGACTGGCCGACCGGCCTGCTGGCATTAGTTATTACCGTTATTATTTATCTGATATTGCATCCGCTGCTGGCGGCAAAAGCCACCTCACCGGCCACAGGGAGATCATAATGAAAAAAGTTTATCTGAATGAGTTCACCACTGAAGAGCTGAAAAACCGGTTCGATAAGGGCGAAATTGACAGTGCCATTACCATTTTCGGCAGCTGTGAGAGCCACGGCCCGCATCTGCCGCTCGGTCCGGATCTGTTTGTGCCGGAAGCCGTCGCCCGCCGTGCGGCACAGCGTTTATCCCGCACGATTGTGGTACCGGGTGTGCCGTTCGGCACTTCCGCCCACTATAACGGCACACCGATGGCGATTAACATTCGCTTTGAAACAGTGATTGCGATTGCGGAAGATATGTTTGAGAGCCTGATTCAGTACGGCATCAAACACATTTTTGTCTTCAATGGTCACGACGGCAATATTCCGTCGCTGGATATCGCACAGCGGAATGTCAAAGCGCGTCATAAAGATGTGGTCTTTGCGTTCCTGCCGGCCTGGTGGTCCGTACTCGGCGGCCGTCTCGGGGAAAATTTCTTCCGTGAATGGAACGGTCTGGGGCATGGCGGTGAGGGAGAATCTTCCATTACCGCTGCGGTGTGTCCTGATCTGTGCGACCTGAGCAAAGCAGTGCGCCAGATGCCGGAAGACAGCATCCGCCACGGCGATAATGTGCAGATTATGTGGGATATCACCGAGGTTTCGATAACCGGTGCCACCGGCGACCCGACTTACGCCAGCATTGAGAAAGGCGAAAAAATGCTGGATGCCCTGACTGACCTGGTGGTGGAAAGTATTGAGGCGCTGGAAAAAACCAACTGGAATTATGATTTACGCGCTAAGTAAACAGTAAAATGCCCCGCGATGCGGGGCATTTTTTCAGAGTCCGGCAAATTCAGGGATTGGCGGTCGTCCATGTGATTCCAGAAAATCCAGTACCCGGCGCGGGGTGACATTCAGGATGCGCGCTTCAGGAAACTCAATCTCCCGCAGCATGGTCACCACCCGCTCAAAATTCCCCAGATAACCGGCATAGTGGGAGTCCGAACCCAGCGAGATCCAGCCGCCGTAGTCACGCACCGCTTCGGCAATCGCACAGCAGTTTTTCTCGCTGCCCGCCCGCGAATGCAGAAATGAGGAGTTATTCATCTCCAGCGCCACATTGCACTCTTTTGCCGCCTGTACCACCGCCTGAATATCCAGCGGATATTTCGGGTTTCCGGGATGGGTGATTATCTGCACTTTTCCGCTGCGGATAGTGGCGATCATGGCTTCGGTATTAGCGGCCTGTCCCTGCGGCTGCAACACCGGTTCGTGAAAACCGGCGAGAATAATATCCAGCTGCTGCGCCATTTTATCCGTGCAGTCCGTCTCTCCGGCCTGATTTTTAATATTGGCCTCAATACCGTACAGCAGCCCCGCGCCGTTAATCATGCGCGGTAAAACCGGCATATTGGAAAAATGCCACGGATGCGGCCCGTCCGCCATTTCCGGCCCGTGGTCGGTGATCGCAAACAGGGTTATTCCTTTCTCCGCCGCTTCGGTAAAATATTCACGGACGGTACTATAAGCATGGGTACTGGCAACCGTATGGGCATGTAAATCAACCGGATATATCACTCTGCTCTCCTTTCTGCGGTTAAGCACCTCTTAACCCTATCAGATTCTGAAACGGGTCTTCAACCCGGCACACGGATTAACACACTGGCGGGTGTCAGGGTTATCATGCACTTTTTCCGTTCTGTAACAGCTGTTCAATCAGCGCGGGCAGTTCCGGATGGTCTTCATGCCAGACCGTGATCCCGTTTGTCTCAAACAGCGCCGTTGCCACACCGTTGCCGGATTTAAGCGTGCCGTCAAATGCGCCGCTGTAGATCAGACCGCTGCCGCAGGACGGACTGTTAGCTTTAAGGATCACATGCGTGATATTCCGCTGTTGCAGATGCTCCAGTGCCCGCAGTGCGCCCTGTTTAAAGGCATCAGTGACATCTTCGCCGTCACTGCCGGTAACCCGGGCGGTGCCAGCCCAGACATCACAGCCCTCACCGCCGGTGATTTCCGCCGGGGCGCGGGGCACCGGCAGACCGCCGAGGATTTCAGGGCATACCGGAACCGCCATTCCGCTGTTCTGCAGCGCTTTCAGCGGGGCATATAATTTATGGCTGCCGTCGTAACGGACGGCCTCGCCTGCCAGACAAGCACTGATTGCAATCATCATATTCTCGCCGTGTATACCGGTATAATTCAGATAGTGATAATCAATACCTGATAGTAAATAACTTATGAGCGCGGGACAAGCCGGGCAGATGTCTCCTTTTGCCGGAAAAAATGCTAAACTCTGCACGATCACCTATTTAACCGGAGTATACCTCTTTATGCACGCACCCACCCCGTCAGAAAAACCGGTGTTATCCGTTTTTGATTTTGACGGCACGCTGACCCGCCGTGACAGTTTTGTTCCTTTTCTGCGTTTTGCCTTCGGGAAACGTGTTTTTTCCCTGCGGATGCTGCGCCTGGTTCTGCCGACACTGCGCTGCTTCTCACGTAAACTGACCCGCGACGAGCTGAAAGAAGTGCTGATCACCACCTTTCTGACCGGTACCGATGCCCGCTGGGTGGAGAAAAAAGCACAGGAATTTTGTGAACGTTACTGGCATAAGATGATGCGCCCGGAAGGTCTGCGCGCGGTGGCAGCGGAAATTGCATCGGGTGCGGAAGTCACACTCTGTTCGGCATCCCCGGAGCTGGTGCTGCGGCCGTTTACAGAGCGGCTGGGGATCAAACTTATCGGGACTCAGCTGGAAGAAAAAGACGGCATTCTGACCGGGAAAATCAACGGCAACAACTGCCGCTGCGGCCAGAAAATTGCCCGGCTGCAACAGGTTTACGGTGATTTATCCGCTTACCATATGCGTGCCTGGGGCGATTCACGGGGGGATTATGAACTGCTGTATGCCGCAGGCGAACCTCACTGGCGTCATTTTCACCGCAATCCGGCGAAATATGAAAAACGCCGCAAACAGTTTTCATCCCGCTGAAAAACAAAAATGGGCTGTATCATACAGCCCGTCAATAATCACAGCGGCCGTTATTTCGGCATTTGCTGTTCCATCATAGCTTTAGCCCGGGCTAACGCATCAATACCCTGTTTACAGGCTGCATCCTGTGCATCAGCTGGTAATTCCATAAACTGCTTTTTGAAGTGATAATGCAGCACGCCGTAACCGGCAATTTTGCCTTCACACCGCAGCACAAAACAGATTTTCTGCTCAATCCAGCGGCGGATCGCCTCACACCGTTGCGGCTCCTGTGCCGCAACAGTATCAAGGGCAATTAACGCCGTGAGATCCTGTTCCGTTGCCGGGGATATTTCCCCGGCGCTCCGGTTATTTGTCATCATGACGTTCAGGCATCCTCCTGAACAATGCCGGTTCCGGCCGGTTCAGATTTCTGTGAGGCCAGCAATTCAAGCAGTGCATACTGTTTTGCCGTCCGTTGTTCCGCTTTTTCCGCCAGAACAGCGGCTCTCGCCGGATCACTGCTGCTGAGGCGGTTAAAACGCTGCTCCTGATGCATCACCTCCGCCAGGGATTGTGACGGCGGACGGGAATCCAGTACCAGCGGCGCTTTGCCGGTTCCGTCACGACGCGGATCAAACCGGTACAGCGGCCAGAACCCGCTGGCGGTCAGGGCTTTCATCTGGTCGTAACTGAATGCCAGATCATAACCATGCTCCTCACACGGGCTGTAGGCAATAATCAGGGACGGGCCGGGATAGGATTCCGCTTCCTGAATCGCTTTCACCGTCTGATTCATCTGGGCGCCGATGGCTATCTGTGCCACATACACATTGCCGTACATCATCATGGACACGCCCAGATCCTTGCGGGATTTGCCTTTACCCTCCTCCCCGAATTTAGTGACGGCTCCCATCGGTGTCGCTTTTGATTGCTGGCCGCCGGTGTTGGAGTAACACTGGGTATCGAGCACCAGCACATTGACATTCTCACCGCTGCTCAGCACATGGTCGAGCCCGCCAAAGCCGATATCATAAGCCCAGCCGTCACCGCCGATCAGCCAGACGGATTTCGGCAGAAGGTAATGCGCATCCTCTGACAGCTCACGGGCTCGCGGATCCGGGTTATCCGCCAGTAATGTCCGCAGTTCCGTGATAGCCGCACGTTTTTCATCCGCAGACAGTGTCTCATCCGCCAGCCGCTGCCGTAATTCATCAGGCAGTTGGGCCGCAAAGGTCATCAGCAGACGTTTCACCCGTTTTTTGTGCTGGTCAGCCGTCAGGCGGAACCCCAGCCCGAACTCGGCATTATCCTCAAACAGCGAGTTGGCCCAGGCCGGACCGCGTCCCTCTTTATTGGTGGTGTACGGCGTGGTCGGCAGGTTACCGCCGTAAATAGAAGAGCAACCGGTGGCATTGGCGATCAGCAGTTGTTCGCCGTACAGCTGGGTCAGCAGTTTGATATACGGCGTTTCACCGCAGCCCGCACAGGCGCCGGAGAATTCAAACAGCGGCGTGATAAGTTGTGATGTCCGGATATCAATGCGCTCAAGCCGGGATGCGGGAGTGTCCGGCAGTTGCAGGAAGAAATCAAAGTTGGCTTTTTCCTCTGCCAGGTGCGCCAGCCGCGGCTGCATATTAATGGCGCGGACGGACGGATCCTCCCGGTCTTTTGCCGGGCAGACCTCATAACAGAGATTACAGCCGGTGCAATCCTCCGGGGCGACCTGAAGGACATAATCCATCCCTTTCATATCGCGGGATTTAACCGGCAGACGCTGCAGTGTATCCGGTGCACCGCTGAAATCCGCGGGATCGGCCACTTTGGCGCGGATAGCCGCATGCGGACAGGCCGCGACACAATAGTTGCACTGGGTACAGAGAGACGGTTTCCAGATGGGGATCATCTCTGCGATATTGCGTTTTTCCCAGCGGGTGGTGCCGGAAGGCCAGGTGCCGTCCGGCGGGAATGCCGATACCGGCAGGGCATCGCCGCGTCCGGCCAGCATCATGGCAGTGACGGTTTTGACAAAGTCCGGCGCGTTATCCGGCACGACCGGCGGACGCGGCTGACTGTGCGGATCCACTGCCTGTAACGGCACGCGGTGCAGTGCTTCCGGGGTGCGGGCTATCGCCATCAGGTTATCCTGAACGACACTTTCCCCTTTTTTGCTGTAGCTGCGGATGATCGCCTGCTGTAAATAAGACTGAATTTCCGCCGCCGGTAACAGAGCGGTCAGATGGAAAAACGCCATCTGCATAACGGTATTAATCCGCGCACCGAGGCGGCATTCACGGGCAATGCGGTAGGCGTTGATAACATACAGCTGCGCCTGTTTCTCCGCCAGAATCGCCTGAACATCCTGCGGGATATGGTGCCAGACCTCATCTGCCGGATACGGGCTGTTGAGCAGGAAAATCCCGCCCGGCGCCAGTTTTTCCGCCATTTCATATTTGTCGAGGAACTGCCACTGATGACAGGCAATAAAATCCGCCTGCCGGATCAGATAGGTAGCGCGGATCGGCTGTTCGCTGATGCGCAGATGAGAAACGGTAAGGCCGCCCGCCTTTTTCGAGTCATAGACAAAAAAGCCCTGGGCGTAATTATCTGTGTGACTGCCGAGGATCTGAATGGCATTTTTGGCCGCCGAAACCGTACCGTCACTGCCCAGCCCGTAAAACAGCGCACTGAGGCGGTGTGTGACCGGCAGCTCCGCCGGAACCGGTGCCAGGGACAGCCCGGTGACATCATCAATAATACCGGACGTAAAGCGGCGTTTCGGCGAGGTTAACGTCAGTTCGCGGAAAATCGCCATCACACAGTCCGGGTCAAACTCTTTGGATGACAGCCCGTAGCGTCCGCCGATAATACGCGGCAGCTGTGCCCGTTCCCCGTTCTGATACGCTTCGGCAAAGGCGGTCATCACATCCAGATAGAGCGGCTCCGCCTGGGCACCCGCTTCTTTGGTCCGGTCGAGCACAGCAATGTGCTGCACACTGTCCGGAATGGTATCGAGGAAATGCTGTGCGGAGAACGGCCGGTAGAGATGCACTTCCAGCACGCCGACTTTTTCGCCCTGCGCAATCAGTTTGTCTGCCACTTCCTCCGCCGGACCTGCGGCAGATCCCATCAGGATAATCAGGCGCTCTGCCTGCGGATGTCCGTAATACGTAAACGGCTGATAATAACGGCCTGTCACCTCACCAAATGCAGCCATCGCATCCGTCACATGCTGATAAACCGCGTCATACCACGGGTTAGTCGCCTCACGGGCCTGGAAATAGGTATCCGGATTGGCAGATGTGCCGCGTATTACCGGATGTTCCGGCGATAGTGCTCTGTCGCGGTGAGCGCGGATCGCCTCTGCCGGGATCAGTCTGCTCAGCTCCGCACGGCTGACAGCAATAATTTTGTTCATCTCATGAGAGGTACGGAAACCATCAAAGAAATGAATAAACGGCACGCGGCTGTTCAGTGTGGCTATCTGTGAAATCACCGCAAAGTCCTGAGCCTGCTGGACGCTGTTGGCACACAGCAGAGCACAGCCGGTCTGACGCACCGCCATCACATCCGAGTGATCGCCGAAAATAGAAAGGGCGTGAGTCGCGACCGTCCGCGCCGCCACATGCAGGACAAACGGGATCAGCTGACCGGCGATTTTATACAGGGACGGGATCATCAGCAGCAATCCCTGGGAGGACGTGAAAGTGGTCGACAATGCGCCGGTCTGAAGTGCGCCGTGAACGGTGGCAATGGCTCCGCCCTCTGACTGCATTTCCATCATGCGCGGGACATCGCCCCACAAATTGGGTTCCCCAGTCGCGGACCAGTGGTCAGCATATTCGGCCATGGTGGAACTCGGGGTAATAGGATAGATGGCGATCACTTCATTCAGCTGATACGCCATCCGGGCCACCGCCTGATTGGCATCAGTGGTGATCATGCTATGTATTTCGTTACTCACAATAAGACCCTTCATTTTTATTATTTTTTACAACATAACAGAATAAAAAATGCCGGATTATCGTGATTGTGGTTTGTTATCTGTCTGTAAGCGCGGTTTACTCCGCCGCCGTCAGTACATATTCCGCCGCTTCACAGCGGTATATTTCCGTGACCTGCGGACGGTCGCGCAGTGCCGGGAGTGAATCATCACTGACACTGAGGCGGATCCCCAGACCACAGGCTTTGCCCAGTGACGGCGGGATATCCGTCACGGTGAAAGGCTGCCCGGCCGCTGTGAGATGCTTGCGCATCGCCACCACACCGAGCATATTTTCAAATAAAATCAGATAGTCATTCATGAACGGATATCCCCGGAGGTCATGACGGCCTGTTTCTGTAACTGACAGATGCCGTAAATGGCCGCACCTATAGCACCGGCAAACTGCCCGTCCGGATGCGTGATAACCTCCGCCCCCAGGTGCTGTGAAAGCCGCTCACAGAACGTCTGACTGCGGCTGACGCCGCCGCTGAACAGCACAGACGGCACAGTACTCAGCCGCTTGGCAAACCCGGCGGTACGTTGTGCCATTGAATTCACAATTCCCGACAGAATCGACTCCGGCTCCACCCCGGCAGATCGCAGGCTGATCACTTCCGATTCGGCAAAGACCGTACACATGCTGGAGATAGCATGCGGCTCAATCCCGCGGATGGTGTCATCCACCGCCGTGATATCCGTGCCGAGTGTCCGGCTGATCACATCCAGAAAACGCCCCGTCCCGGCGGCACATTTGTCGTTCATCAGAAAATCCGTGAGATGCCCCTGTTCATCAAGCCGGATCACTTTGCTGTCCTGGCCGCCGATATCAATGACCGTGCGGGTCTGCGGATGCAGCCAGCGCGCCCCGATACCGTGACAGGAGATTTCCGTGACCTGTTTGTCCGCAAAGTCCGCCAGCTTGCGGCCATAGCCGGTGAGGGTCAGATACGGTTTGGTGTCACATTCACCGCAGAGGGTTTCCCAGGCTTCCAGAATCGCGGACTGCGGCCGGAACGGAGTCGGGATCAGGAAGCGGCGCAGGATCACGCCGCCGTCTTCATCACTGAACAAAATCCCTTTGGTGGCCGTCGAGCCCGAGTCAATACCGATACTCAGCATGACGCCTCCTTATAACATCTCAATAAAAGCGGCAATGCGGGTAGCAAGCTGACCGGTGTCAGAGGTGGAATAATCTGTCTCAATCGCCATATACGGGATATCGTGTTTTTCACGGATATGCCGGTTTATCAGCAGCGATTCCACCGCATAGGTGTGACAGGCCTGGAGGATCACATCAATCACCCCGTCCACCTGATAGTCCTGCACCATCTCACTGAGCATATTCAGACGCTGTGTGTTCGGTGAAATACAGGAGCAACCGATAGCAAGGTATTTTTCGGTCAGGGCATCATAAACATCGGCCTGCGGATTTTCATCCACACACTGTTCAGTGGCTTTCGCGCCTGTGCAGTTTTCATAACCGACCACCCAGCCGCCGTTCTCTTCGATAATCCGCACCACTTTTTCCGCCGCCCCGCCAATCGGGCAGCCGGTGATCAGAATGCGCGGACGCGGATCCAGCCGTTTACCGGCAGCATATTCCGCACGCACTTTGGCGGTCAGCGTTTCCAGCTCGCCGATCAGAGCGCGTTTATCAAATTTGAAGGTGGCACCATAGACCACACTGAGGATCTCACGGCCGGTCATCGCAGGCGGATTGAGTTGCCCGAGGTGGTAAAATTCGGTTAATGCACGGCGTTCGCGGTTGCGCAGATCGATAGCATCACGGATCCCCTGCTCTGTAATTTCACAGCCGAACTGCGCTTCCAGCCGTTTCTGAAAACGGATGATTTCCGAGCGCCAGAGCGCGACAGATTCCGCACTTTCACTGTTATTCGGCAGCTGCATCACATGGACAGGTTTAAATTCCGCCATATATTCATACATTTTCTTTTTGCCGTCGCAGGTGGTTTCACCGACCACGATGTCAGAAAAATAGAAGTAGGGGCATTTATCGGTTTTACCGAATCCGTAGCTGCTTTTGATCAGAGGACATAAGTTGCGGGGTAAGGTTTTTTCCGCTTCTTCAATGGTTTCATCACTGGTTGAACAGAGGGAGACAACCGCTGCACCGGCGGCCATAGCAATCTCCTGCGGCATAAAAGTGCAATAGGTTCCCACCAGCGGGACACCCTGCTCTTTCAGTTCCATTACAGTGAGAAAGCCCTGTTGGCGGGCATCGGAGAAATCAGAAAAGATCGACGGAAGTTGTGTGACTAATGACATAAGTAGACCTACCATTATCATTATTAAAGTGTGGCGCCAGAGTAGACCTATTAATAATAAGGATAATTGAGGTAAATCATATTCAGGGTGAATATCCCTGACGGGACTAAATTAACGTGATCTTAAATCACAACGCCCGGCAACGGAATTATCTGGCACCCTGCGTTGTCAGTCAGTAAGCTTCAGGGTAATCATAAACCTGACTGATATTTTACCCTGAGAGCTTCCTGATGATGATAACCCCCCACCGTACAACCACTGATACGGCTTCCTTTCACCTGACTCAGACGTGCTGTTTATAACAGCCGGATGCTGACGGAGGATATATGTTAACAGGAATGAATCATCTGACCCTGGCGGTCGCCGATTTGGATCGCAGCCTGCATTTTTACCGCGATATTCTGAAAATGACGCTGCATACCCGCTGGAAATACGGGGCTTACCTGACCTGCGGAGAACTGTGGATCTGTTTATCGGCAGATCCGGAAATCATTCACCGGCCTATTCATCAGGGTTATACCCACTACGCTTTCACCCTTCCTCCTGAGCAGTTCCCGGCCTTCCGCTCGCTTCTCGCCGCTCATCAGATAACACTCTGGAAACGTAACCGCAGTGAAGGTGATTCCGTCTATTTTCTTGACCCGGACGGGCATCAGCTTGAGGCGCATTCCGGCGGAATACAGCAGCGGCTGGATGCCTGCCGCGAAGCGCCGTATGAAGAGATGATATTTCCGGCACCCGGGCAGATTAATGTGTAAGATGGGATAAATCCTTATCTTACGGAGACACTGCTATGTCTGATTACCCAGCCGTTCCCGGTGTGCTGTTTGTCGCCGGTTTTGGTCCGGTGACCCGCGACCCCGCCCGCAGCAAACATTTTTTTGCGGATACCGTCGGCCTGCCGCTCAGTGAATCTGAAGGCGTGGCCGATTACCTGACCGCCGATCACAGCCTGCACGGTGTGAAACACTTCGCGCTCTGGCCGCTCAGCCACGCTGCGGTCTCCTGTTTCGGGCAGGACAGCTGGCCGCCGTCACATCCGGTGCCGCAGGCGTGGGTCGAGTTTGAAGTGCGCGACCTGGCAGCGGCCACGGAATTTTTACAGTCACAGGGCTATCCGCTGCTGGTGGCAAACAGAACCGAGCCGTGGGGACAGTCCGTCACCCGTCTGCTCAGCCCGGAAGGTTTACTTGTCGGGCTGACTATCACCCCGTGGCTGCGGGATAACACCGGCGAATAACCGCCGGTGCCGGGTTGCTGCTATCTGCTACTGACGCAGACTGACAGCAATCCGGTTAAAGGCATTCATCAGCCCGGCCGCGATTGTCAGATCACTCATTTCCGCATCAGAAAAATGTGCCTTCACACGCTGCCAGGTTGCATCATCAGTATTCTGAGCCGATAACAGTGTGACCGCTTCCGTCCATTCCAGCGCCGCCCGCTCGCGATCACTGAAACGTTCACTCACGCGCCAGCCCGCCAGTGCGTCAAGTTTCTCCTGAACCATGCCCCGTTTGCGCAGTGCCGCCGTGTGCATTTCCAGACAGAATGCGCAGCCGTTAATCTGGGATACCCGCAGATACACCAGCTCAACCAGTTCAGGGGATAACGCGCTGCTTTCCAGTGCATTTTTACAGGCAATCAGCCCCGCATACGCTGCCGGACTGAGTTTCGGATAAGATAAACGTAGTGATGACATAACAGACCTGCCTTGATCAGAGTGAAAAAGTATCCCGGAAACCGGGCGCTATACCCGGCAATAATACCTGGTGATATAACCAGTCACCCCGCTATATTATGGATAAATTCACAGTATCGTTATCGTCATTGTGTGGTGGCGGTTAAAACGGTCCTTTAAAAATAAAGAAAGCCCCGGCGGCAATAAATCCGAAACCGATAAGGTGATTCAGCGTGATGCTTTCACCCAGATAAGCGACAGAAAATACCATAAAGACACACAGAGTGATCACTTCCTGCATGGTTTTCAGCTCGGCGGCACTGTAGTACTGATGTCCTATCCGGTTGGCCGGCACCGCCAGACAATATTCCGCCAGCGCAATCAGCCAGCTGAAAAAAATCACCGCAATGAGTGGCTTACCGGCAAACTTCAGGTGTCCGTACCAGGCAAACATCATAAAAATATTGGAGAGAACAAGCAGAAAAATCGGGAGAAACTTCGCCAGCATAGGGGGATCCGTCAGTAAAAAATGATATCAGCCGCTATTTTACGCCGATCTCTGATAAACGGATATATGATCCGGATGATAGTTACGGAAACAAACTTTCCCGCTATGTACTTATAAAATTTGCATTTTACGCGTATTCAGCCCTTTATTCTTTCCGCTGATTTCCGGAAGATTGTACTGAACTGATTGTGCGGATAACCGCATCCTATTACACTTAATATTTGTAAAAACAACTATCCTGTTTATGCGTTTATTAACTTTCTTATTATTTTTTGTCTCTTTATCCGGTTATGCCGCCGGAGGGTCACTGAACGGCTATTACAAATGTGAGATTTCATCCGCCAGTTATCAGCGAAAACAGGGCGCAATGCGCGATTTTTATTTTCCGGATAAACAGCGTGAATCCGTCGTTCTGTTTCATAATGACCGCTTTACGGTGCTGGATACGCAACCGTCCCCCTATCATTCCCCGGCACTGACACCGATTAAACAGTTTGCCACCATGTCAAAGCAGGATTTACAGGAGATCGGCGAAGATACCCTGATTTATGCCGGTACCTTCAGCGGACTCGCTTATTTCACACCGTCACAGCGGCGCTTTGTTTTCGGCTTAAATAAACGCACCGGCGGTAATAACGGCTCATTTCTGCTGGAACTGCAAAACTGCCGCCGGACAACACACTGAGCATCAGTCACACACCCGCATCACCACTTCCCGCAGCCAGCCGAGTGCCGCATCCCCTTCACTGCGCTGGTGCCATAACATCTGAAAACTGAGCGGCGCGATAGTCAGCGGCGGCGTAAATACCTGTAATGACGGGCTGAGTATATCCGGCAGCGCCCGCTGCGCCACCGTCAGGATCAGATCAGTGCCTTCCGGTAACTGCGAGGCAATCTGCCAGTAAGGCACCGAGACCGCAATGCGCCGCCGGTAATTGAGCAGCTGTAACTGCCGGTCAATTTCATTGGCTTCATACGGCTTCATGCTCGCCAGGATATGCGGGTGCGAGAGCCAGTCCGCCATCGGCATCGTGCCGTTGGTACAGTATTGTTTGTCCGCAACACTGACCATGGTGTCCGTAAAGACCGTTTTTGTGCGGAGAGTGTAATCCGTGGCAGTAAATACCCCGAATGCCAGATCGAGGCTGCCTTCCTGCAATTTTCCCTGCATCTCCTCGCGGCTGCCCTGCCAGATTTGCAAATCGACCTGCGGCGCGGAACTGCGCAGATAACGGATGAGTTTTCCGCTGAAAATCGCCGCCCCGTAATCAGACATAGCGATATTAAACCGCCGGGTGCAATTTTCCGGCCGGAAATCCTGCTGTGCGATCAGGTCATCGAGCTGACTCAGAGCCTGCGTCAGCGGCGCATACAGTGCTTCCGCCTTACCGGACAGATGATAACGGCCTTGTCTGCGGATAAGCAGCGGATCCTGAAACAAATCCCGCAGCTGGTTCAGTGTGTGGCTGACAGCCGGCTGACTGCGGTGCAGAGACACGGCAGCCCGGCTGACATGGCGTTCACGCAGTAACGCATGCAATGTAACAAGCTGATTTAAATCTAATTTCTTTATATTATTCATAATACGAATAGTGCCCTATAAAATTGATCATTTCCGGTTCTGCCGGGGATCACCTATGATTGATGTTAATAAAACGTTAACCAGGGAGGCCACTATGTCAACCTTATCATTATCCGCTATTGCTTTGATTATTTGTGCTTTTTTTGCCGGTGCCATAGTACCGGTGCAAGCGGTCAGCAATGCAGTGTTAGCACGCCATCTGGGTCATCCGTTATGGGCCAGTCTTGTATCATTATTAATCAGTATTATTGTTTTAGCACCGTTATTATTAATATTTAAAGTTCCGAAACCGGTGCTGAGCGCAGATTTACTGCATCAGCCGTTCTGGATCTGGCTCGGCGGGATAGCCGGAATGCTGTATCTGACCTCCGCTCTGATCCTGGTACCGAAAATCGGCGGCATTACCTTTTTCGTAATGGTGATTGCCGGTCAGCTGGTGATTTCCGCGCTGATTGAACACTTCGGTTTGTTCGGAATGCCGAAACAGCCGGTTCAGATAGCCAAACTCGCCGGTATCGGCCTGGTGGTGGCGGGTGTGCTGGTGATGCAGTTTGCGGGTGAAAAAAAGCCCCGCGATACTGACAGCGGGGCAGGAAATGCAACTCAAATCGAACAGACAATAAAAAGATAGGTTTGGTTTCCCGGAATATTACTGCACAGCTTCAGCTTCCTTCTCCGCTTCCGGGCGGCGCGAAGGACGCTGTAATAAGAAGACACCACTCATAATCAGCACCATCGACAGAATCTCTGTCACGCCAAGCTGCTCATTGGCGGCGAGGAACCCGACAATCAGTGCCACCACCGGCGGGATGTAGGTCACGGATGAAGCCACTACAGCCCCCAGATTCAGGATCAGATAGTAATACGTCAGATACGCCACCCCGGTACCGAGCAATCCCAGCCCGATAATCAGCCCGAGGCTGGCAGTGCTGTCCTGCGCAATGGCGGTAATGCCGGTAAATGGCGTGATGCAGGCCAGGATCACCAACGCAAGGCCAATCTGATAGGTGGTCAGCGCCAGCGGAGCAATCTGTTTATCCGCAAGGAATTTTTTGGCATACACAAAGGAAATCCCCACGCTCAGTGATCCCAGAATCATATAACCCACCCCGGCGAGACTGATACTCTCCCCGCTGACCTGCCACGGCTTGGCGATCAGAATCACTCCGGCAAAGCCAAGCATCAGCCCGCACAGACGCATTACCGTGATTTTTTCCTGACGCAGAAAAATCGCCGCGACAATAAACGAGAACAGCGGAATTGCCCCGCTGAGCACACCGGAGACGCCGGAGAGCAGTAATGAGGTGCCGGAAGCAAACGCCCAGTAATAAATCACCGTGGCCAGAAGCGCCATCACCAGGAAATGCCCGGTGTATTTCAGGTGCTCGCGGCGCACTGCTTTCTGCATCCACGCCATCACCGCAATCGGCACAAAGCCGCATAACACCCGCAGAAATACAATCTGTACCGGCGAGATCCACTCACTCGCCTGGCGCATAAAAATAAAGTTGGTTCCCCAGATAATGCCGAGGAACGCGAAGGCTGCTGCCGTTTTACTGTTCATACTATTGCTACCCCTTTTTTCTGATGGGGCTATTGTTCTGAATCCGGGGCTGTGCTACAACCGATTTAAATTACCTTATGAAAGAGAAAAACTATTTCATGAACCGTTATCCGCCGATGAAAGCCCTGCTGGCCTTTGAAGCCAGCGTCCGGCTCGGCAGCTTTATCAGAGCGGCAGAATTCCTGCATGTCACACCGGGTGCGGTCAGTCAGCAGATAAAAAAGCTGGAGGATGAGCTGGGCGTGATGTTGTTTCTGCGTGAGATCCGCAAACTGACGGTGACAGAGACAGGACAGAAATACTATCGCTTGATTCAGCCCGCGCTGGAACAGATCCGCGCCGCCGGTGAGACAATCCGCTATGCGGCACGCCATACCCTGACTCTGTCCATGCCGCCCGGGCTGGCCTCCAAATGGTTCTCCCCCAGGATGAGTGATTTTGTCCGCACTTTTCCGGGACTGGATCTGCATCTGAATGCCACCGCAGCGCTGGTTTCGTTGGAAAAAGACAATGTGGATCTGGCTGTCCGCTATACTGATTTATCCCGCACGCAACCGGCGCGGGTACTGTTATCTGACGCGCCCTGCCGTCTGTTTTGTCATCCAGCTTATGCCACGCGGCTGTCACTTCACAGCCCGGCAGATCTGAAAAATGCGGTACTGCTGCACACCACACTCTATCCTTACTGGGACAGCTGGCTGGAACACTATGCCGGGATAGCGTCCGGCGGCACACCGTTTACCGCCGGGCTGCATTTTGATCAGTTCTTACTGGCGATTGATGCGGCGGTGCATCAGCAGGGTATTCTGATTGCCAATGATTTCCTGCTGGAACACGAGCTGGCACAACAGACCCTTATTCCTTTGTTTCCGGAACTGACACTGCATTCCGGCAAAGGATTTTATCTGCTGCATAACCGCCACAGTGCCGATCAGGCGATGATCAGCGCCGTCAGTGACTGGTTTTGTCATGCATTTGCTCACACAGCGGAGAATACATAATAGAACCAGAATCTGTCACTGTGTGCCTTTTTCCTCTGCACCGCAGACGGGCAAACCGCCGCGTTTGCGGAAGCCTCTGTGCGGACAGATTATGTCAACGGCTGCCGCGAACCGGCCTCCGATACCTCACCGGATAACACCGCGTCGCAGCGGTTACACCGGGCTCCCGGGTTTACTGAAACCGAACGGGTGATCTTTTACTGTCAGCCACTCGCGCCACTGCTGCCGCCAGAGAAGCGGTAACTCACGCCGCCAGACCATACCCATCTTCCAGGATGCCTGTGCAAAGTCAGTCAGCGGGTAAAACGTGACATCCGGATGCCCCGGATCACCGGCTTCGCCGGGCAGGAGAGCGACACCGGCACCGGCCGCCACCAGGGCAATCAGTGTCCGGATATCACTGCTGTAGTGCACCGCCTGCGGGGTAACATGATTAGCATCCAGAAATGCCGTTATCTGGTGATACAGCCCCGCGCCCCGGTTTTCATGCAATGTCAGCAGCGGATTGCGGGTGATCAGTGACAATTCCTGACCGGGCTGCACTACAGTTCCGGCCGGTACCGCGAGAGATAATGTTTCCTGCTTAAAGGCTACAGCTTCCGGGCAGTGAACCGTATTTTCCGGCAGCGGCAGGCGCATAAAGGCGATATCCAGTTCACCGGAAAGTAATTTTTCAGTCATCACCTGAGAGGGGAAATCATCCAGAGACACCTGCACATCCGGCAGCGTTCTTTGCAGCCGGCTGACAAATTCAGCCGCTTCTTTAAATGCCGAAATACCGAACCCGACATTCAGCCGCGCCGGTAACTGACGGCTCAGTCGCGCCGCATGATGCATAAACTCCCGGCTCTGTGTCACCAGCGCCGTGGCTGCCGGTAATAATTCAGCGCCCTCCGCCGTCAGTTGAGCACCGTGTCGTCCGCGCACAAACAGTGTCAGCCCGAGCCTGTTCTCCAGCAGTTTTATCTGTTTGGTCAGTGCGGGCTGGGTAATGCAAAGGACGGATGCCGCCTCATGATAATGTCCGCAACCGGCCAGAGTCACAAATGCCCGCAGTAAACGCAGATCCATGCTGATTATCCTGTCTGAGATGCCGGTCATGAGCATAACCTGACCGGCATCACCGGGCAATCATCCTTTCAGCCGGGGTTCCGCCGGAGCGACCACCACAGCGTCTTCCGCAAACCGGACTGTCCGCGCATCCCGTTCATAACCCTGACGCTGTGTCAGGATCTGATACAGCTCCGGACGGCGGCCGGTTATCCAGCGCCGCCCGGTGGACAGCGGCAGCAGTGTCAGGTCGAGATCAGCCACCACCATGTCATCCTCAACAGCCTGACTTTCCGCCACAATCCGCCCGTAAGGATCAATCACCATGGCATTACCGGTGCGGACTTCATCATCATCCTGCCCCACACCGTTACTGAACAGATAAAATACCCCGTTATCATGCGCCCTTGCAGGCAGCCAGCGCATCAGCCAGCCGCGCCCGTGCTCTCCCTGAAAAGCCGCACGTAACGCTTCCGGATGTTTATCCCGTTCTTTCCACAGTGTCAGCGGAACCGGTTTCATTCCGTACGGGCTGCGTGAACAGGTGCCGCCGGTCTGGTGCGGAGCCAGAATGATATCAGCACCCATCAGCGCGCAGGCACGCGGGTTTTCCACCAGATTGTTGTCCCAGCAGATAAGAATGGCCGCTTTCACACCCCACGGTGTATCAAATACGGTGTATTGATTACCGCTGCGGATAACCGGATGCTCAAAGGCATGCAGTTTGCGGTGCGCATGATAAGTGCCATCCGGCATACAGGCCACATAGGTGTTATAGCAATGGCCGTCACCGCCGTCTTCAATCAGCCCCGCCCCGATAATCATACCGGTTTCCCGGGCGCGGGCGCAGAGATGCCGCAGTGACGGGCTGTCCGCCAGCGGCTCGCTGAGTGCGCGGACATCCTCATCCGGCAGTTTTGTCACATGCCAGTAGCCGGTGATGCACATTTCCGGCAGCACAAGAATCTGCACCTGCTCCGTGCGGGCGCGCTCAATAAACTTATCAATACAGGCAAGATTGTATTCTTTGTCGCCGGGGCGGTGCTGAAACTGCACAGTGGCGACCCGCAGTGCGGAGGGTGTGTTAACAGGCATCATCATTTCCTCATCAGAATGGACTCTCTGCCCCTATCACACCACAGCACAGAGAGTCCGTATAATGAGTTATCTGATTCGTCCGATAACCAACAGGAATGGAAAGTGAGGATTTATTCAGCTGCCGGGCGTTTCTGCTCCGCAATCCGCTCCATCATCTCTGACTGACGCTCTGCCAGACCGCGGATTTGTTCCTCATAGCATACGGTAAAGTCCGCCGGCAGCCGGGTAATTTCACCTTCCGCCACCTCAACCGGAGTGCCGGATTTATCCAGGCCCCAGATAATATTGCCGTCACCGACTACTTTCATCAGCGGCAGCACACCGGTAACTTCGTAATCAGCCAGCCGCTCACAGGCCGCCGTGACGGATGCCCACTCCGGCAGATCGGGGCTATCGAATCCGAGCAATACCACACCGCGCCAGAACGTCCATGCCGGTCCCACAGAATAGAGTTCCGCTTCCGGCCAGAACTCCTCCCGGGCCATCACGCACAGACCGTTGGTGCGCTGACAGAATGCAGAGTAATACGCCGGTACCGGCACGCCGGTCAGTGCCTCTGCTGCTGCGACAGCCTGCGGCTCCGGTGCGGGGGCGGCGACCACCTGAAAATAGTCGCTGTTGAGATCTTCCAGAATTTCCCATATACGCTGATGAAACTGTTCTGCTGTCATTGTCCTTCTCCCTGCTGATGACGGATAACGCAGGCATACACACGCTGGTGTCCGCTGTCATCCTGCTCAATATACGCCCCCTGCAATTCCGGTGCGAAGCCCGGAAAGCGGTCGGCAGTCTCTTCCAGCGCGAGGAAATAGCGCTGAACCGGGGCTTCCCAGACTTCCCCCGGCACCACACACAAAACACCCGGCGGATACGGCAGAGCCCCTTCCGCCGCGATACGTCCGGCTATCTCTGACACCGCCACCCGCTCTGTATTGCCGCGGACAAATTCAGTATGTGCCGCTTTCGGCGACATCCGTACTGCAGGAAAACAGCGGCGGCGGAACATCTCTTTCTGGCGCTGTTTAACATTATGTTTCACAAACAGATTGTGCATTTCCTGACACAACTGCCGCAGTGTATATCCCGCATAACGCGCCGGATACGTGCGGCACAGTGACGGCAGGACGATTTCCAGTGCCGCATCGCTGTCCAGCAGCTGCTCAAACCGGGCAATCTGCCGGATCAGCCGCTGCATTTTTTCCGGCGTTTCTGCCGGAGTCAGTAAAAACAGGATGGAATTCAGGTCACATTTTTCCGCGATAATCTGATTTTCACGCAGATAATACGCCAGAATCGTCGCCGGAACGCCAAAATCCTCATACTCTCCACTGCTGACATCCACCCCGGGGGTGGTCAGCAATAATTTGCAGGGATCGACAAAATACTGATCGTCCGCATAACCCTCAAAACCGTGCCAGCGCTCGCCCGGTACAAAATTGAAAAAACGCCGGTCTGCGGCGATAACACCGGTTTCCGCCTCTTCCCACGGACGACCGTCCACGGTAGCGGGGATAAAGGGACGGATATGCTGACACGTCCGCAGCAGCAGTTTACGGGCTTCAATCCCCGTTCTGACACATTCCGCCCACAGACGCCGTCCGGGTTCGCCCTCATGCATTTTCGCGTTCACATCCAGTGCGGCAAACAGCGGATAAAACGGGCTGGTGGAGGCATGCATCATAAAAGCGTTATTCATCTGCCGGAAAGAGACATAACGCGCCTGACCTTTGATATGTTTATCTTTTTTGTGGATCTGAGACGCCTGAGAGAACCCGGCCATCTGTTTGTGAACAGATTGCGTTACCAGAATGCCGGGGTCGTTTTCATTCAGTTCCAGCAGCATCGGTGAACACATCTGCATCACCGGGATAAACTGCTCATAGCCGACCCACGCGGAATCAAACAAAATGTAATCACACAGCGGGCCGATGCTGTCCACCACCTGACGGGCGTTATACACCGTGCCGTCATACGTCCCCAGCTGGATCACCGCCAGCCGGAACGGACGTTTGTCGCCCGCTTTTTCCGGTGCGGCTTCCGCCGCCAGTGCCCGCAGGTAATCCTCATCAAAACAGTGTGCGTCAATGCCGCCGATAAAACCGAACGGGTTACGTGCCGCCTCCAGATAAACCGGTGTGGCACCGGCCTGGATCAGTGCACCGTGATGGTTGGATTTGTGGTTATTACGATCGAATAACACCAGATCACCCGGTGTCAGCAGAGCATTCAGCACCACTTTGTTGGATGACGACGTGCCGTTGAGCACAAACCAGGTCTTATCAGCATGAAAGACTTTCGCGGCATGCTGTTGCGCGGCCAGCGCCGCCCCTTCGTGGATCAGAAGATCCCCCAGCGCGGTATCTGCATTGCAGAGATCAGCCCGGAACAATGCATCGCCGAAATAGTCGGTAAACTGCTGCCCGGCGGGATGACGGCGGAAAAACTCCCCGCCCTGATGGCCGGGACAGGCAAAGGAGATATTCTGCTGCGCGGTATAATGTTTCATCCGCCCGAAAAACGGCGGCAGCAGACTCTCTTCACAGGATTGTGCCGCACGCAGAAGTGTGTCACCGACCGTACGGCTGTCATCGCGGCAGAGATCGATAACTCCGCTGATACCATCCGGCAGCGCCTCTGCGTCACCGCCGCTGAGCACCATAAAAACCGGCTGGCCGAAGCCCTGTTGCCGGATCCGCGCCAGCTGGCCGTTGCCGGTATCTGCCGGTGCCACCAGACACACAGACACCGCCGTGAAATCACACTCACTGAGAGAAACCGTTTCAAACGGGAGATCCGGCATGCCGCTGAGCAGCTCACTGACCGCACATTTTTTCTTGTTCATGACAACCCTGCAAAGTCATCTCCGCTGACAACAGGTGTCAGCAGAGTACGGTACGGGAACCGGCAGGCAGACCGCCGGAAAAGCGGTCATCATAACATGCGGTGAGCCGGGCGCTACAACAGATTTTCCGGCATAATGTGATGGATAAGAAAGTGCTTAAATTGCTGATATTCTTCCGGATTAATAACCTGCGGATAACTCAGGATCACCAGCTCATGCGGCGGAAATTCCGGGCGGTAAGCCGGGTGATGATGAATATAGTCATTAACAGCAAAACCACAGTGCTGATAAAAACGCAGACGGCGTTGCGCCACCTCATCCGTCAGCGGATCAATCTCCAGAACAACCCGTTGTTTTTCCTGACAAAACAGTGACAACGCCCGTTGCCCGACTCCGCTGCCGCGCATCTGCGGCGCAATAGCAATGTGCTCAATATAAAACAGGGAACCCATCTGCCAGCAGCCGGTAAATCCGGCAAAGCGGTCATTATCCCTTATCTGATACAGATAATAGCCCGGCTGAGAAAACAGTTTTTCCCGCCCTGCCCGCGTGCGCTGTTCATGCAGCGGAAAAGCGGATTCATACAGCGGACGAATATCATCAAGTACCGGATCAGCCGGTGAGGTAACCGGAAGTAATTGCAGCATAAAAAAGGTTTCCAACCTGAAAAATGAGAATTACCTCACATTATCAGTAACGCCGGGTGACAGCAATCATCCCGGCAGCACCCGCAGAATCTTATGGAGTCACTTTCTGATTTGACCGGCTGTTTTCTGCATGCGGGAACCGGGTATCCGCCAGTTGAAAACGGAAATCATCGCGGTCAATCATGCCGGTGATACTGTCCGCGTCATACAGTTCAAGCGCAAACGCGGCCATTTCGTCACTGGTATGATAACGCCCGAAAGCCCGGTCATAATCATAAGAATCGGTATTATTCGCCACCTGACCAAATTCCGTCTGTGTGGCTGCCGGTGCCAGTACTTTTGCCCGCAATTTTGCCCCGTTGCGGATAAGCTCACGCGCCAGCCCTTCTGTATACGCACTGACAAAAAACTTCGTGGCGCAGTAAGTCACCGCAGAGGGAACAATCGTATAGCCGCCCGCCGAACTGATATTGATCAGTTGCGCACCTTCCGTATGCTGATAATCCTGCACATACAGCGCCGACAACACCATCAGGGCATTCACATTGAGGGCAAGCATCTTCTCCGCTTCCGCCACCGGCTGCTCTGCCACCGTACCGTAATAGCCGAAACCGGCATTATTAATCCACGCAATAATATTCAATGAAGACAACGAGTGATACAGCGCCGCCGCATTGCCGGGCACGGACAAATCACACACGCGGATTTCAACCATGATGTCCGGGTTCTGCTGCATCAGCTCCGCCTTCAGTGTCAGTAATGCATCCTCACGCCGTGCCACCAGCACCACATTATTACCCCGGCGTGCGAAAGCAGCCGCGATTGCCCGCCCGATACCGGCGCTGGCACCGGTGATCACCACATAATTCTGATTGTTCATACAAACCTCCTTTGACATTAGTCCGCTGAGCGTAAAAGATAGAGTTCACTCGAGGTCAAGAGGTTTCTTGCATGCATTATTCCATCAGTGAGTTTTCTGCCTTAACCGGTTTCAGTATCCATACCCTGCGGTTTTATGAAAAAGAAGGCATTTTGATCCCGCAGCGCCGGGCAAATAATCACCGTTGTTATTCCGCCCGTGATGCGGAGTGGGTGACGTTTATCACCCGACTGAAAGAAACCGGCATGCCGCTGAAATCCATCAGACATTATGCGGATTTACGGGCTCAGGGAGAGGAAACGGCACAGGCGCGTATGGATTTACTGCTGGCACACAGCGGGGAATTACAACAGCAGATAGCGGTGCTGAATGATCATTTTCAGCACCTGGAACGAAAGATAGATTACTACCGCGATTTACTGGCCACGGCAGCAATCTGAGCCGCGTCAGTCCGCAGCACTGAGGCGGAATTTCTGTACGGAGTTCTGCAGCGCCTGTGTCTGTAATTCCAGCCCGGCGGCGGTTTCAGAGACATTGCTGACCAGCGAGGCATTCTGCTGGGTCACAGTGTCCATCTGGGTGATTGCAGTGCCGACCTGTAAGATCCCTTTGGTTTGCTCCTCTGACGCAATGGCAATTTCTTTCATGATCTCCGTGACTTCACCGGAGGCACGGACAATCTCCTCCATCGTTTCCCCGCCGCCGGCGACCAGTTTAATGCCCTGATCAACACGGGACACCGCATTGGCTATCAGCCGTTCAATCTCTTTGGCGGCATCCGCACTGTTGCTGGCCAGTGTCCGCACCTCACCGGCCACCACCATAAAGCCGCGTCCGTGGACACCGGCCCGCGCCGCTTCTATCGAGGCATTCAGCGCCAGAATGTTAGTCTGGAAAGCGATACTGTTAATCACATTGGTGATTTCAGCAATTTTGCGTGAACTCTCGGAAATTTCGTCCATTGTGCGGATAACCGCAGCGATCATCTCATGGCCCTGATGTGCAGTTGAGGACGTTACTTCCGCCAGTTCGCTGGCATGATGCGCATGATCCGCATTCAGTTTCACTGTCGCGGTGATCTCTTCCATACTCGCCGCTGTCTCTTCCAGCGCCGCTGCCTGCTGTTCGGTACGCGAGGAGAGATCCGTATTGCCGCGCGCAATCTCAGAAGCACTGTCGCGCAGGGTATCACTGCCTTCACGGATAGAACTGACCGCATCCCGCAGACTGTCCTGCATCTCACTGAGCAGCGGGAACAATTTACCGACACAGTTACGCCCGGCTGCGTCACTTTCCACCGGCTGGCTGAGGTCCCCCCCGGCAATACGGCGGAAATGCTGACGGACATTGTTCAGCGGGCGCTGCATCATCTTCACCAGATAGCGGTCAGCAAAAATCAGGATCAGCAGACCAAACAGTGTGCCGCTGATAATCACAATCCGTGTGGTGGTCATCAGGCCGTCCACCAGGGTACGGGTCTGTTCGATCCGCGTCTCCGCCACCTGTGTAAATTCAAGGCTGGCAGCACCAAATTCTTTGCTCAGCTGCGGTGTGACATCATGGGACTGCTTACGGTAACCCGCCTGATCCCCCTGCTCCGCCAGCTGCATCTGGATTTTAACCCCCTCATCATAGAGTGCCTGCCAGCGGGCAATCACCTTTTCTGACATCTGTACATCCATCGGTCCCGGGGAAATCCGTTTCATCTCCGCCAGGTGCAGCCCCATATTCTCCATCGCTTCCGCAGACGGTTTTAAATCCGGTTCTTCCCCTTCCGCTTTTTTCTGCATTTCGCGGTTCAGCCGGGAAATAAACCGGAAATACTGGTCATTTCCCTGATTCAGTACCGTCAGCTGCCGGACTAGCTGACGATCGGTCGCATTGCCGTCAGACACTCTCGACAGTGACCAGTCACTGTAAAAACTGACACATCCGAGTGTCAGACACAAAATACCGAGTATCGACAGCATGACGAACCGGATGGATAAGTTTCGAAGTAACTGCATACAGTTTCCTTTAAGGGGCGATAAAATGATCTGGCAGGGCCATACGGATACTGTTATCGGCAGAAACTTCAAAAGTTATAATTTTTTGTGATTTTTTAAAATTTTGTTGTTTTTCAGGTTAATAGCTGCACGTTTTTCGGTGGATCAAGATATTTTTCTGTCTGTATGTCTCAAATTCACACAAAAACAGACAATTCCTGATAAAAAAATACAAACCACTGCACACTACATACAGATATTTACACTCCTTGCGGATATAAAAGGTAAATTCATTTAATATTAAAAGGTTAACTTTTGTATCGCCCGATAACTGAGCGATAACACTCTTTACCGGTAATAAAAAGAATGAACATAGACGGGCTTCGCGGAAGTATTATTCAGAGTCTGGTGTTGTGGATTGAGCAAAATCTGGAATCTGATTTATCACTGGATATCATTGCCGCACGGGCGGGTTATTCCAAATGGCATTTACAACGCTTATTTAAAGAGCACACCGGTGTCGTGATCGGAAAATATATCCGTGCCCGGCGCTTATCCTGTGCAGCAAAGGCATTGCGGATTACCCGCAGCAGTATTCTCGATATTTCGGTGAAATACCGCTTCGATTCACAGCAGACATTCTGCCGCGCCTTTAAATCCCAGTTTAATACCACCCCTTCCGCCTACCGCAAGAAAGCAGGCTGGGACAGTAACGGCTTCTGTTTTCCGTTACAGGCGGAAAACCTGATTCCGTTTCAGTCTGAACTGACCGAATTACCGGAAATGCTGTTAGCGGGCTCTCATCATTATCACCGGAAACATCTGTCGGACTGGCAGACTGAAAACCGGAAATTCCGGCGTGAATTCTGGGAGAAGTTTTTTAAGGAAGTGGATATTATTCCGGCGGATTTGTATGCCATACATGCCCCGTATGAATCAACCGCAGATGATATCAGTTATGCCTATACCACAGCGGTTATTCCGTCCGTATTATCAGCGGACAGCATCCGCCGCGCTTCACTTTCTCCGGTGACCTTACCGGGCGGGCATTATCTCAGAATTACCATTGATCCGGCTATGCTGAAAAATCTGCCCGCTGATTACAACAATATTATTCATGCCGCCTATTCCGGTACGCTGGCAGAAATGAACCTGCTGCGCAGACGGGGCCCGGATATTGAACACTATAAACTGCTGCCCGCAGAGCGGCATGATGAGTTTATTGCCAACGGCCTGCAGTATGTGGAAGAGATTAATTACTACATCCCGGTCATGCTATAACAACGCATTATGTACGGCTTGTGTGAAGACAGAAGCCGGCGGCGGCCCGGAAATACGGGCAAACTCCTGTTCACTCCGGCGGCACGGCTCACAACAGGGTGCATAAAAACGGATCACCGAAATCCCGTCACCGTGCTCAATACCGGCAAAATTGCTTTCTGTGTAGTCCGGTATCATAGGTTCTCTCCCTTCTCAGAATGAAAAATGACGGCATTCCGCCCCTCTGCTTTTATAGCGTAACCACCGAAAAATCTAAAGTCTTCCGGATAACCGCCGATAATAACCTGTAGCCCTCCGGCAATGCACATCACAACATAATGATTGATATGATTTTTTTTCACACTGCGATACATTCTGTCTTTTTTATCGGATAAATTACTATTCGGCCTGTAATTACTCATAATATGTGTTAATTTGCATTTACGCTTTAAACTTGTGAACAGGCATATTGTGGTAATAATTTGTAATATTTCAGATGTTTTGTATTTAAACCGATATAACATCATGAAGTATAATGATTTTTATAATTTTACATTATGAAATATATGTTTTTATTGTGTATAATTTATGTTTAAAAAAACACAGAAATTTATAATTTTACCCATCACGACACATTTTTAGTGCAAATGATGACTTTATTTTAAAAACAAAACAATAAATCATAACAAAATAACGATAAATTGTGTTTTTACATTATTTTATTTTTGATATACACGCATTATTGATA